>JBEILF010000042.1:0-17654 GCA_040379385.1 Burkholderiales bacterium
GCACTGCGTCTGTGGAGATCACCTCCATCCTCAAACGCAATTCCTGCGGCAAGGCGCTGGACGTGGCCCGCATGGCGCGCGACATGATGGGCGGCAACGGGATCAGCGACGAATACGGCGTGGCCCGACATCTGGTGAACCTCGAGGTGGTCAACACCTACGAAGGCACCCACGATGTGCATGCGTTGATTCTGGGCCGCGCGCAGACTGGGCTCAACGCATTTTTCTAAGGCGCGCTATTCTCATTGGAGTATTAGATTCTTAATGGAACTGTCTGACAAAACCGCACGCCAGATTTGGGCGGACATCAAGGCCAATCCCAACCGCGCGAAATTTGGCTTCGGCAAAAAAGCCGCGCTGATTAACATCGACCCACAAAAGGCCTATACCAAGGTCGATGAGTTCAAGACTGCATACGAGACCGATCCACGCCAGATTGAATACATCAATGAGCTTTCGAAACGCTTCCGCAGTTTGAAATGGCTGGTGGTGTTCACCTACGTCGCCTACATGGATTCAGGCGAAGACGCTGGCGTTTGGGGAACCCGCACTAACACGCCCGATTCATTGCAGAACATTAAGCATGGCTCACGACGGGCAGAGTTCGATGACCGTATTGAAATCGACCGCCAGCGTGACGTGATTTATTGCAAAAAAATGCCATCAGTTTTTTTTGAGACGCAACTGCAGTCTTTGTTGGTGTGGCATCAGGTTGATACCCTCATTGTCACTGGTGGATCAACCTCTGGTTGTGTGCGCGCAACGGTTGTAGATTCATTAGCACATGGTTACCGAACCATCGTGCCCGAAGAGTGTGTCGCGGATAAACACGAGAGTTATCACTTCGCCAACCTTACCGACATGATGCTGAAGTACGCAGACGTGATGAACGTGCAGGATGTCATCCACTGGCTCGACAACCAATAAACGGGCGGCGCGTGAAAGACGA
The DNA here is from genome assembly GCA_040379385.1 of Burkholderiales bacterium. GTDB lineage: Bacteria > Pseudomonadota > Gammaproteobacteria > Burkholderiales > Usitatibacteraceae > UKL13-2. The sequence continues at coordinate 950 of JBEILF010000042.1, forward strand.
TCCAGGCTATTACGATTACTGGCCGTATACCAATCGGCCGAAAATCACTTGGCCAAATGGCGCAAAGCTGGCTTTTTGGGTGGCACCCAATATCGAGTTCTACGAGCTAAATCCGCCGAAGAATCCATCACGTGCAGCTTGGCCACATCCTTACCCGGCAGTACCGGGCTACAGCATTCGCGACTATGGCAATCGGGTCGGACATATGCGGCAAATGAAGCTGCTCGACAAATACGCTATCCGCGGCTCGATTTCACTCTCCACAGCACTGTGTACACACCACCCAGAGATCATCGAAATGTGTCGTGAACGCGACTGGGAGTTTTTTACCCACGGTATTTACAACACGCGCTATACCTACGGAATGACGGAAGCCCAAGAGCGCGCGATGATTCTGGAGTCCATGGAAACAATCGAGCGAGCGGTCGGCAAACTGCCGGCCGGATATCTCGCGCCGGCACTGTCACATTCCGAAGTCACCATTGATCTATTCGCCGAACTCGGTGGCACTTACACCTGTGATCTTTTCCATGATGATCAGCCGACGCCGGTTCACGTACGTAGCGGCAGACGTTTTGTCTCGGTACCCTACTCGCTGGAGCTGAATGACACAATTGTTTATGTGGTCAACAAAATCGAACCGCGTCGATACGGGCGGATGATCAAGGACAGTTTTGATCGTTTGTATGCGGAAGGCTCGACTTCCGGCACGGTGATGTGTATTCCCACCCACAACTATCAAGTCAGTTGCCCGCATCGATTAAGCGCTTTTGAAGAGGCGCTCGAATACATCACAGGGCATCCTGATGTGTGGGTGGCCACCGGCCGCGAAATCGCCGACTACTATCTGGCGCATCATTACGACGCTGCACTCGCGGACATCAACAGTGGGCGGAAGGCATAAGTATGAGCACGCAAAGTGTGACATCGCCCCATACACCGGTTGACGATGGTTACCTTGATTATCCAGCGCGTCGGTATGGCATGGATCACGATCGCTACGCGTGGTCGATGCTCACGGATCGGAAGCCCGTGGTCTGGCCCGACGGGAAAAAGTTAGCGGTATGGGTGAACTTGAGCTTGGAACACTTTCCGCTCAACCCCGCCTGCAAGCCGGTGAAGTTGCCCGGCGGCATGAGCATGCCCTACCCGGATCTTCGACACTACACGCTGCGGGACTACGGCAATCGGGTTGGTGTCTATCGTCTGCTAGAAGCGTTTGATAAAGCGGGCGTGAGGCCCACCTTCGCAATCAACGCGCTGCTGGTGGAGCGTTATCCGCAGCTCGCCGGTCTGATTCGTGAACGAGGCAACGAAGTGATTGCACATTCGTGGAGCATGGACACCGCGCATGCGGGCGGCCTCGATGAAGTGGCGGAGGCAGAACTGATCAAACGCAGTATCGACACATTAACAACGGCGTTCGGTAAGACGCCAAGCGGCTGGTTGTCTCCCGGCAAACTTGAGTCGCCCAACACGCCTGATCTCATCAAGGCTGCGGGCATTGAGTACTTCTGCGACTGGGTGAATGACGATATGCCGTACGCGTTTCAGACCAAACATGGCGATCTTACCGCGATGCCGCTCTCCACCGAAATTGAAGATCGATCTGTGGTCGTGGACAATTTTCAGTCAGAGCAATCTTGGGCCGAACAAGTCATGGATGCCTGCGACTTACTGCTAGCCGAGGCAAACGAACAAGGTGGACGTATTCTCTCAATCCCGTTGCACGCTTGGGTCATGGGACAACCGCATCGCATCAAACACGTGGAAGCAGCGTTAGCGTATGTAATGTCGAAGCCCGGCGTGTGGAATGCCTCTGCCGGCGAGATATGCGCGGCGTGGCGGGGGCAGCAGACAGCTGGCGCAAATATCAACGCCTAGGCTGGGTGGGCATTTCCAGGCTATTGGTGGATTCGCGTTCAACCTGTCGGCGCGGCTATCATCTCACATGGTACCTGAGCGGGCTACTTGCGCCGCCATTGCGTAATGCCGCCGGGTTTGTCTTCGAGCACAATACCCGCCGCATCGAGTTGCCTGCGAATCTCATCGGCGCGTGAGAAGTTCTTCGCCGCTTTCGATGCGTTGCGCTCTGCCACCAGTGCATCAACGTCCAACCCGCCCGACGCGGCGGCTCCTTGGACAAACTCTTCCGGGGAGTCCTGTAACAAGCCGATGGTTCCGCCCAACGCCTTGAGTAATCCTGCCATTTCCGCCGACGCGCCGCGATTAATCTCTCGACGTAATTCATGCAAGACCGCAAATGCGGCCGGTGTGTCGAAATCGTCTTCTAACGCCGCACGAAAACGTGCCGCATATGGATTCGACCAATCAAGCGTCGTTGTAGTAACAACTGCGGCAGGAGGTACATCCTTGAGCGCAATGTAGAAACCGAGCAGTGTTTGCCGCGCATCTTCGAGCGTATCCCAGGAGTAGTTGATCTCGCTGCGATAGTGGCCGCGCATCAGAAAGAAGCGCACGGTCTCGCCACCCTGTACCGCGTCGAGTTTGTCAAGTACATCACGCAGGGTGAAAAAATTCCCCAGCGACTTCGACATCTTTTCTTCGTCAACATTGAGAAACGCCGCGTGCATCCAGTAACGCGCAAATTTTTTGCCCGAACCCTTCTCAAAAACACCTTCACTTTGCGCGATTTCATTTTCGTGATGGGGAAACTGCAAATCCCAGCCACCGCCGTGAATGTCGATCTCTTCGCCTAGCACTTCGCGGCACATGGCGGAACATTCGATGTGCCAGCCGGGCCGGCCATCACCAAAAATGGAGGGCCACTTCGGTTCATTCGGTTTCGCCGCTTTCCACAACACAAAGTCCAATGGGTCGCGCTTGGCGCTCACAACCGCGACGCGCTCGCCGGCTTGCAGGTCGTCCAGATTCTTGCGCGACAACTTGCCGTACTCCGGAAAAGCCCGCACCGAATAATAGACGTCACCGCTGTTGTTAACGGGATCGGCACGATAGGCAATGCCCTTGGCTTCGAGCATACGAATAATATCGAGCATGGCATCCACATACTGCGTGGCGCGCGGGCTATGTGTCGGGCGCAGCAATTTGAGTCGATCGGAATCTTCAAACATCGCCGCCGTCATGCGCTCGGTGAGCGCTTCCATCGGCTCGCCGTTTTCATTCGCACGTTCGATGATCTTGTCATCAATGTCGGTGATGTTGCGCACATAGTTGACCTCGTAGCCGGTCGCCGTCAACCAGCGATACACCATGTCGAATGTGGTGAAGGTGCGCGCGTTACCGATGTGATAGAAATCGTAAACCGTCGGGCCGCAGGAATACATACGCACCTTGCCGGGCTCAATTGTGTTGAGGACTTCTTTTTGTCGTGAAAGTGTGTTGTACAGAGTTTGCATATGTGCTGCTCAATGATTAGGACATACGGCAGGCGACGGGGGAACTGGCGCACCGCGAAGCAGGTGGAAGCAAATACTTGTTGCGAAACGCTCTAAGTGTCAGCGAAACCTCGCTACCAGCTACCGGTCGATATCTTACGGGGCACTAACAGTGCCCTGCTTCAGGTGGCGGACAACAATGCGTGTGACGCACCAGTTCAGGGTTGACCACCAGACAGCCGAACGCCGCATAACAGGTCAGACACCAGATTTGAGATCTCACAGCGACGAAAAAACTGGCGAGGGCGTCATTGTTCGCATTGTCGATGGCATTCTTGTTACAATAGCAATTACGCTTTTCAAAAATTACTCTTTCAAGTCAACGAATTATATCATTGCCGCGTTAGCAGCATCGCCAATTATTCGAAATACAGCACAGCGGCACCAACAGACGTATTGCGATACACCCGCCGCAGACGCTTTGCCGACCGCTCGCTTTTTATCAGAAGAGGAATGTCATGAACAGATTCAGCATCAATCGCAGTGCTGCACTTTTGGCCACGCTAATGGTTACCTGTCTCATGAACGCAGTCGCCTATGCCCAGACGTCGGCAACAGCGCCCGCAGCGGCTGTCAAGCCTGCGTCGGCCAAGCCAGCGCCAAAAAAAGTGGTCGAAAAAGCCAAAAGCAGTTTCTGTAAACCTGAAATCAAAGGAACCCCTGTGAAAGTCAAACTCACCACCTCAATGGGCGCACTCACCCTCGAACTCGATCAAGAGAAAGCCCCAATCTCTGTCGAGAACTTTGTCAAGTATGTTGAGAGCGGTCACTACAGCGGCACGATTTTTCATCGTGTCATTGACGGCTTCATGATTCAAGGTGGCGGCTTCACTAAAGACATGCAGCAAAAGCCAACCAATGCGCAGATCAAAAACGAATCTACCAACGGTTTGAAGAACGACATTTACACCGTCGCGATGGCGCGTACTGGTGTTCGCGATTCAGCCACTTCGCAGTTCTTCATCAACGTAAAGAGCAATGATTTTCTGAACTTCTCCGGCGAAAACCCGCAAGGCTGGGGTTACGCAGTATTTGGCAAGGTGGTGGAAGGCACGGAGATTGTCGACAAAATGCGCACCGTAAAGACGACGAACGCCGGCCCACATCAAAACGTGCCCGTCGAGCCAATCGTGATCGAAAAGGCGGAATGCATTCAGTAAACGGGCGGCCAGAGAAAGTGATTAGCGACGGCTGTTCATTTAAGAATGCCGCCAAGCCTCTTCATTTCTGATCTGCACTTGCATCAAACACGGCCAGCGACTTCGTCCGCGTTTTTTCATTTCTTGAGCAACGAAGCGGCACAAGCCGGGGCGCTCTACATCCTCGGTGACTTGTTTGAGTATTGGGTCGGCGATGACCAACTCGACCACGAAACCCTTTCACGGCAGGTTTGTGATGCCATCCGCACTCTGTCCGACACTGGTGTGGAAGTTTTCTTCATGCACGGTAATCGCGACTTCTTGATTGGTGATCGTTTTGCCACAGAGGCAAATCTGACAATACTCACCGACCCCGCGCAGATTCGCCTCGGCGATAGACCGCTCTTGCTGCTTCACGGGGATACGCTTTGCACGGATGACCGCGCGTACCAGCAGTTTCGTCTACAGGCGCGAGATCCCGTGTGGCAGGCAGGCATCCTCGCCAAGCCGTATGACGAGCGTGTTGCCCTTGCGGCATCTATTCGTGAACGCAGTGATACCGAGAAGGCCACCAAGGCGGCAGACATCATGGATGTTTCGCCCGCTACGGTAGAAGCCGTGTTTCGTCAATATGGTTATGTCGACATGATTCACGGCCATACCCATCGGCCCGCCACACACGTTCACATTGTTGATGGCCGTCAGTGTACTCGGCGGGTGTTGAGCGACTGGCATAATTCGGCATGCTACCTCGCGGTAGGCGACAAGTACTCCACAAACAAATTGACCACATGACCGAGAATACATCAATAGATAGGACAATGAGCCCAGCAAACCACAAGCTGATGGTCAAGACTGCGGACACACTAAAGAGTTACCGCACTCACCTCGAAGCAAATCAAACGTCACACGATGCGCGCTGGACACAAGAATTGGAACTCGCCCGGGGCCAAATCCCGTTCACAGTTAGCGGGTGGTGTTACCCCTGCCAGAAGAATGTCGAGTTCCGCGTCGACTTTGAGTACAGCTCTACTCGAATCAATGACTCGCTTGTCCCAAACTGGAGAGAGCGTGTGCTGTGCTCATGCGAACTTAACAACAGAACTCGCGCGTCGATTCAAATTATCGACGAGATTCTGTCCGCGAAAAGTCATCACCAGATCTACATCGCGGAGCAAGTTACGCCACTCTACCGAATGCTCAAGACCCGCTTTCCCAATCTGGTGGGCAGCGAATATTTGGGAGGCAAGATCCCCTTTGGGCGGTACGATGACCGCGGCGTGCGCAATGAGAGCATTACAAAACTCACCTTCCCTGACAATACCTTTGATATCGCGCTCAATTTTGACGTGCTCGAACACATTCCCGACCCTGAGGTCGGCTTGGCAGAAATTTTTCGCGTACTAAAACCTGACGGCAAGTTACTGTTGTCCGTCCCATTTATGCCTCACGAACAGGCGACCAGAGTACGCGCCAAAATGTCCCAAGACGGCGACGTTACGCACCTGTTACCGCCGCAGTATCACGGCGACCCCGTCTCGGATAGCGGCTGCCTTTGTTTCCAAGATTTTGGCTGGGAATTGCTCGATCAAATGCGCGCTATCGGCTTTCGTCGGGCGGAGATGCTGTTGTATTGGTCGGATATGTTGGGCTATTACGGCGTTGAGCAGATGGTCATTTCTGCCGAAAAGTAACCGGATCCGCCTATCGTCATAGCCAATACGCACGGCTTTCCCCCCGAGTGTTGCGTTCAAGTTACCGCCCGCTATAATTATCGGCTAGACGATGTCGCACCGAACACCCCTGCCCCCTGGACAGGGAGTGGGATCACAAACAAATTTTCATTTTGAAAGCCGCCATGAACACTACTCGAACTCTTGTCGCAATTGTGTTAATCGCCCTCACCTCTGGATGTGAACAAAAAAGCCAACCAGACAAAGTGGATGCAGGCCAAGCTAAAGCGCCCGCTTCGGCTGCCAGCCCAGCCCCGTTGCTGTCGGTGACGAAATGGGGCCCAGAGTTCACCGCTGTCGGAGAAGTCTTCAACGCGCAACCCAGCGGTCTTTCTGCGCTATGGTTCGGCATCTCCTCGACATCAGATCTAACGGCAATGGAGGGTTGGTTTGGTGATAGCAAACTACAAGAAATTGCCATTGACCAAAATGGCGGCTCTTTCGTTGTTCCCACGGAGCTAATCTCGAAGCCAGGCAAGTTTCCCGTGTACTTGGTGCACACTCCGTCGAAGAAGCGCTACGACATAGGCACATTTACAGTTCTTCCACCTGATACAGAGATTCCGACGCTCAAGATCACACAATGGGGCCCAGATTCAACGGTAAAGGGCGAAGTATTCAATAAACAGGCGAATGGCTTATCCGCAATTTGGTGGCAAGCGGACGGCGTAGTAAACCCTAAGGCTATGGAGGTATGGCTCGGCAAGCAGAAATTGCAAGAGCCGTCTTTTCTACCCAATAAAGGCGGAACCGCATTTGTTCCACAATCTGCCATCACAACTGTCGGTAAATTTCCATTCTATTTGGTGCACAAACCTTCTGCCACTAAGTATGAGATAGGCACCTTCGAAGTTAAGGCAAAGTAGATAAACGCTTTACCCTATAAATGGCTTTTACTCTGCGCGGACTCGAATCCCAAGAATTGGATGTACCACGTCTACTTGTCACCCGAGTGGCCAGTTTAGATGCTTATAAGGCACATGTAGTGTTGTCAGAAACAGTGCACCATGATCGTTGGATACAAGAACTCGCGCTTTGCAAGACTGAGCAGGCGTTTTCTACACCCGGCTGGTGTTACGCATGCCGTGAAAAGGTCGAATTCAAGACAGATTTTCAGTACGCCACGACAAGAGTGAATGGACAGCTAGTTAGTTCCCAATTGGCGAGAGCGAGTGCTTTGTAAGTGCCTCCTTAACAATCGCACTCGTGCATCTATTCAGATTCTGGAAGAAATACTTGGAGCAACTAGGAGTGACCGCATCTATGTTGCCGAGCAAGTCACCCCACTTTTCGTGACGCTTGCGAAGCGATTCCCAAAACTCATCGGCAGTGAATATCTCGCTGCGAAAGTTCCCTTCGGGGCATGCGATGAAAGAGCCGTTCGTAACGACAGCGTCACCAAGCTGACGTTTCAAGATAACTCATTCCACTACGTGCTGAACTTTGACGTGCTTGAACACATTCCAAATCCCGAAGAAGGGTTAAGAGAAATTCATCCTGTGCTAGCCAGGCGGCAAGCTGCTACTCTCGGTTCCATTCCTGCCGATGCGCCAAGAAACACAAGTGCGTGCTGAAATCGCAGCCAACGGCAACATCCGACATTTGATGGAGCCTCAATACCACGGCGATCCGGTCTCAGAGAGTGGCTGCTTATGCTTCTAAGATTTTGGCTGGGACCTCTTGGACAAGATGAGGGATCTGGGATTTCGAAACGTCGATATGCTACTCTACTGGTCTGATGTTTTAGGTTACTACGGCGTAGAGCAAATGATTATCTCGGGCGAAAAACACCGATAGCGTATTAGCTGTACCTTAAACAACTATTTTCGCGACCCTTTGGAGTAAAGGTCACTTTGAATCAGTGGAAGTAGCGCGTTGGTTAAGCGATCTTGGCCGAGGGTATTTTGGTGATATAGGTCCCAAAAAGCGGCGCATTCGCTATTTTCTGTTTCATCGAAAAAATGCGTGAAGTCATGCAAGGCAATCGTCCCGTCGTCTGCCAATGGGCGCAGCACGGCTCGAACATATTCCTCGACACCTTTCGGCGCAATTTGCTCGCGCCATAGTTTCGGCACCGGCATAAGCACCACCATAACTTTCCTGCCTCCGGCCAGGCGTCGGAGCTCCCGCTGGCGAACACTGACGACATTCGCCAAGTGGGGGGGCGCGCCGGTTGTAGCCCAATCACGCCAATCGAGCTGGCCTTTGGCGCTGGGCTGTTGCGCCTTACACTGGGCGACTATGGTCCTTTCATCCTCGCTTTTTGGCTCGTACTCTGCGCATGCTTGCACGCTCGACAACGGCACCGTGCAGGAGTTTGCGGCCACCTTTACTGAAAAAGTCAACGGTGCTGCACCTTGGCCCGCATATACAGCTCTTTCCTTAAATCGCCTTATTGGCTCCTTGAATAAGTTTTGAATGTCATCTCGGTACTGGAACAGCGCTGAGTACACGCCATAGGTACCGACATCATTTCGGTCAAACGGTACCGACTGATTGAAGCGCTCTATATCCCATCCGCGAACAAAGGGTGCCGCAATCCCTAATTCGTAGGCACCGTTACCAATGTAGGAGAAATTTGTGATGTTGGTAGCAATTAGTATCCCCTTTATATGCGGGTTCTGTTCGATGATCCAGTCAGCGGCAGCCATCGTCGACAACCAGTGCATCCCGGCCAACGCCAGGTTCGCGTGGTTGTAGCCAGCGGCGTTCGCGGTGGCGGCGACTTGACGATGTTCAATTCCATAAACCGCCCGCGAGTCACCAAGGGTTACAAAATTGATTTTGTCGGCACCGAATGCCTCAACAGCCCGCTTTAGACGAACAGCCTGACCGGCATTACTCTCCGGCTTTACCAATGGCTCCCAGGCACCAGCGCGAAACAACAGCTCGGCCGCGCCCAGCAACGCGCACACAATCAAAACTCGAGGAGCAAACCATCGAAAGAACTCGGAGGGGAACATAGTTGGCCACTCAAAACTGAAAATAAATAAACGGGACAGACTTCGATGGCACAAACCAGACTAGCGAAAAAACGCAAATTGCAACAAATATCCCGAATGTGACTGCATTTGCCGATGCGAGCCGATCTTTCATTTTCAACTTTGCCGTTAACCAGTGTGCAAGACCAAGAGCTGCTAGACAGGATAGCATCGCAGAATGTTGATGCCAATCTGGCAGGATATTCACGACGCCAGCGATTTTCGTGATGATGAGCAAACTTGTCGAAAAGTCTGCCGCACGAAAAAAAATCCACGCAAAGCAGATGAAATGAAAAACGATCAAGGCTCGCAATAATGCGAAAGGTGCTTCGGGACTGCGCCACCATTTGAATCTAAACAACACCAACCGCTCTAGTGAAAGGTAAACACCATGCAGCCCGCCCCAAAGAATAAAGTTCCAGCTCGCACCGTGCCATAGCCCGCCGAGCAGCATCGTTGTCATCAAGCTCGCCAGAGTCCTTGCGGTGCCATGGCGATTCCCACCGAGCGCGATGTACAAATAGTCGCGCAGCCATCTGGACAAGGTCATATGCCATCGACGCCAAAACTCTTGGAATGAAGAGGCCAAATATGGGTAGTCAAAATTCTTGGGGAATCTAAAACCAAATAGCATCGCCAACCCTATTGCGATATCGGTGTAGCCGGAAAAATCGAAATAGATTTGAAACGCAAATGCGTATACAGCCAGCAATGCGTCCCACGCGGTTGCACTTTGCGGTGATGAAAAAGTGGCATCAACAGAAGTGGCCAAATTGTCGGCGAATACCACCTTCTTGACATAACCAAGACAAATTAGCACCAACGCATACTGAAGGTCCTGACGCAGTATCCGGTTAGGAGAATCAAGCTGTTCAAAAAACTCAGAGGCGCGCACGATTGGCCCCGCCAGTAGCTGCGGGAAAAAAGTCGTGAATAATGCATAGTCCAGCACTGACCGTCGCGGGGTGAGCTGGCCGCGATAAACGTCGATGGTGTAGCTCATATTCTGAAACGTATAAAACGAAATGCCGACGGGCAGCACGACATCCATCGGCGTGAGCTGCCAAGAAAAACCCGCGACGGCTGCAGCCCCGTTTGCCGACTGAATCAGAAAATTAGTGTACTTAAAGTACGCGAGCACCCCAAGGTTCGCCACAATCGAAATCGCTAGGAAGCGCCACGGATGGGCCGATTTCAGCAGGCGCTGGGCAATGGTGAAATCTACGGCGGCCGTGACGAAAATGAGCAGGAGATAGAGGTAGCTCCATTGCCCATAAAAGTAACAGCTGGCCGCAACCATGAACAGCTTCCATGCCGTCCCAGTACGAGGCAGCCAAGCGCTAACCGAAAGCACGACAAAAAGAAAGACTATGAAGTGCCAAGAATTGAATAGCATTTGTTCGAAGTTAGATTAGTAAGGCAGTTTGCATGGCACCGCTAGACTGACGGTTTACACCGTCCTGACTCCGATGGCCTGCTCGGCATGAAGGTTGCGACATCAAATACGACTTTGCCATCGCGTTGCCTCCACGACGTTACCTCGGGAGGGTCCCAATCCAGCCGCGTCGTCACAGACTCGATTCGTTCTTTGCGATTTCCCTCAACAAAGACCCATCTTGCCTCCCGGTTTTGACACAGCAGCCATCTGGCATGTTTGAAATTCTCATCGCCTACGATGTCCACCTTCCCACCGGTCAAAAAGACTGTTGGCATCCAGATTCCCCAATCGGGCATGAAGTGAATGGCGCTACGATGGTTGGCATTGATATCCGCCGCAAACCGATTAATGGCATCGCTGTAGAGACCGGTTCCGCCTGTCTGCCGGAGCTGATCACGGGAAACTAACTGGGCATGAAGGTTGTAAGCGCACACCAATACCAATGTCGACACCGCGATCAATTGACCTTTGTTGACATCTCGCTGCTCGCTTAACCAGTTGGGCACGAGCTTGGACCGCAGAGCATCAAAGAGCGTCTGGGAAAGTGCAAGATAAAGCAAAATCATCACCGGCCCAAAATGATGGCTCCCTAGACGAGCGCCGAAGATGCTTGCCGCTAAGAAGAACGAGGCGCTGAGGCCAATCAATAACCGTGACGCTCGGGTTGCCGTTCCACGCAACTCTGCGACCAGCAATAATACTGGCGGCAGTAATGCTAGGCCCACAGCCTTGACCACTCCACCCTGCAGAGACTGCACACCAGTAGTCCAGTATCCCGATTGAGCAGTGTGATTTACCAACCCAAGAAAGTAGGTCCAAACTGCCTCAAAACGCCCCATCGAATCGGTGTGTGCCTTTGCAACTTGTAGGCCGTTAAGCAAGCTAGCAACGTATTCGAAGAATGATGCGAAGCTTCCTTTGTTGATTGCCATCAAGACAAAGCCCACTGCATACGGAAGCAATCCAACAAACAACCCTGCCGACCAGACTAGTAACGCCGGATAGCCACCTCGCACGTTCAGATCATCAACTAACCTAGTGTGCCTATCGTGGCACCAAAAATACACCGCTATCGCCATCGCTGGGACGAAGAAGGCATAGATAAAGTAACCGAAAATCGCTAACCCAAGGAGCAGTCCTGACCAAAACATTGATCGGCGTTTGCTTTCTACCCTGCCCGTGTGCAAAAGATATATCGCACAGATCACTAAAACCATTGGTGCAGCATTGATGTAGAACTGGGTGCGAAACGAAAAAATAAATGATGGATCAAGTGCGATTGCTAAACCGACCAACCCCACTAGCCATTGCCACACGCCGAGGCGATGAAGCAACATTAGGCCTCCGGCAAGTATCAGACCGCCGTACATACCATGTACTAGCCGGACGGCAAAAATATCCGTTCCCAACAACGCGTAGAAAGGCAGGCCAATCCAAGCCATGCCAGAGCCGTGATATAGAGAAGGCAACAAGGGCCAGCGATCAAGCACCAAATTGCCGGGCATGATCCAGATGGAATTGAGTGCCGTCGACCCCAACATGCGCGGAACCATGTAATCAGGATTAATGGCATCCATGTACAAGCCAGGTAGCTCGATATCCGTGACCACCGCAGTGAAGAAAACAGCCAACGGCAGCCAGAACCAGACCGCGTTGGCTCTAGGAAACGACTGTAGCAAAGCCTTCATTTGAACAAATCTGCGATCTTCATCGACGGCTGCGCGAAATGAGCTGGTCAGAAATTAGGATATTCAATTCACGCGCGCGACGATTAACGGTGTCCAATACCATCCCGGTTGAAAACGCCACGACACCGACCAGCCCGAGGGCGGCTGCGAACATTGCCCGAGCTGGTGCCACACTTCCTTTATCCAGAAACTCCTCCACGATGACTCCCCCCATAAGAAGCGCTACGAACAACAGACCCGTACTGAGCATCCCGAAGAAAAGCAATGGTCTGTAGTCCTTGTAGAGCCAAAGAATGGCCTTTAGTACCCTGTAGCCATCTCTGAATGTGTGCAGCTTTGACTCACTCCCGTCAGGCCTAACGCCGTATGGAACAGGCACCTCTACGATCGGCATATGGTGTTCCAAAGCATGTAGGGTGATCTCAGTTTCGATCTCAAATCCCTTCGACAACACCGGTGTCGTACTCATAAAGCGCGTCGAGAAGGCGCGATAACCCGACAGCACATCAGAGAGCGTGGCACCAAAAAGGGTGTTGATGGATCTCAATACAAGTTGGTTGCCAAATACATGCAAGGGGCGAAAACTCGCATCCTCATGCTTTTGCAATCGCGTCCCTACTACCATTTCGGCGCGCCCCTCAATAACCGGCTGGATAAGCAGGCGAACCTTGTCCGCTGGATAGGTATCGTCGCCATCGACCATGACGCCAATATCACACTCAATATCGCGAAACATCTGCCGAACGACCGCGCCTTTGCCTTGTACTGGGACTAAATGCACAATTGCGCCTGCCGCACGCGCAATATCGCCCGTTCCATCTGCGGATAAATTATCGAAAACATGGATATCCGCCTCCGGGATGGATGCCCTGAAGTCACGGATCACCTTGGCAATTGTCACTGCTTCGTTGTAGCAAGGAATAATGATGGCAATTTTCATTCAACTACCTTAGTTTTGTAGACCCAAATCAGGCGCGCCATAAAATTCCACGCCATCACAAATACTGCCGCGATTATTTTGCCCAAGAGAAGCTGCATCCCGGCCAGTTCAACAGTCACCCAGACAGCTGCATTATTGAGTAACACGCCCACAACACTAATTCCAAGAACCGCGACGTAACTCGTAAGCAGCAACCGAGGCGTCCATGGATGGCCAAACACCCATCTATGCGCCATCAAGAAATTCACTAAGTTTGCTGCCAAAAAACCTAACGTATTAGCAGCCAGCAGAGGCAAAATGCCGAGGATCAACCACGTCGCACCAAAGTCGACTAGGAAGGCAATTATACCCACAACGCTGTAACGCAGAGCTTTAGTCGACAGCTTCATATTCTACGATTTCTCGGTGCTAATGAAAAGTTTACGGTTCGCCGTAAACGTCCTCGACACGAGTCAAGATACGTTACAGAGCGTTAATAAAAACTCAAAGGGCCTCCCACAACCACCAACCCCCACTCCCTTCGGCCAGTGGGAAGGGTGTCGATACATTCACCTCTTTCGCGTAGGGCGGACGGAGTTCATACGTGCACTGTTACGGATATCAGCCGCTCGTTAACAGGTGAAGGTCTGCTTGGATATCGTCGAGACTCTCCAATCCCACCGCAACGCGCAGCAGTCCGTCGGAGATTCCGGCGGCTTCGCGTTCTGCGTCGCTGAGCCTCGCATGTGTGGTTGTCGCCGGATGGGTGATGGTCGATTTTGTATCACCAAGATTTGCAGTGATCGAAATCATCTTGCAGGCATCAATCACGCGCCATGCGGCTTGTTGCCCGCCTTCAACTTCAAAGGCGAGTACCGCCCCGTGCTTGGCGGCCTGCGTGAGCGCGAGCCGATGTTGCGGGTGTGACTCTAGTCCGGCGTAATGCACTCGCCGTACCGATGGGCGCGAACCCAACCACGTCGCAAGCTCAAGCGCCCGGTCAGATTGCGCTTCGATCCGGATGCGGAGGGTCTCTAGTCCTTTTAAACACACCCATGCATTGAACGGGGACAACGCGGCACCAGCAGTCCGTACGTAGCCGTAGATGGGCTCGATTAACGCTTTGTCGCCGCAAACAGCGCCTGCCAGCACCCGACCTTGGCCATCGAGATATTTGGTTGCCGAATGCACAACCAAATCTGCGCCGAGTTCCAGAGGCCGCTGCAACGCCGGGGTGAGCAGACAATTATCGACAGCAAATATTGCACCCGCTGCGTTGGCAATTTTTGCCACTGCGCGGATATCGGTGATCTCGGCCAACGGATTGGATGGCGACTCGCAGAACAACAGCTTGGTATTTGGTTGAATCGCGTTTTGCCATTCGGCGGTAGCCGCACCATTCACCCAGGTTGTTGTGATGCCAAGGCGGGCGGCAATTTGATCGAACAGCGGCACCACCGTGCCGAACACGCTCCGCGATGACACCAGATGGTCACCTTGCTTGAGGAGACCGAATACCGTTGCTGCGATAGCCGCCATCCCCGTCGCTGCCGCCACACAATCTTCCGCACCTTCGAGTGAAGCGAGGCGCTGTTGGAACATTGTGACGGTCGGGTTGGTGAAGCGGGAATACAAAAAACCCGGCTCTTGATTGGCGAACTTACGTGCGGCTTCTGCCGCACTCTTGTAGGTAAAACTTGATGTCAGGAACAACGCCTCTGAATGTTCCTGAAAGTTTGATTGCATCGAGCCGGCACGAACCGCGCGTGTATCAAACTCAAATCCCTCATCGTCCTGTGTTCCCATTTTGCCGCCTCAATCCACGGTCGTGAAACCAAGGTCGAGCTGATTAACTTCGTTCGAGCCTTCGTCGCCGCGTGTTTCACCATCAAGTCGACTCGCTTCAATACCCGCCAGATACTCCGCCGAGACGCCCCCGGTGATGTAGTTACCATCAAAACATGATGAATCAAAGTTCTTGATCTGCGGATTACAACGACGTACATCCGCAACCAAGTCAGATAACTCCTGGTAAAAAACCGCATCCGCGCCAATCGCCTGTGCAATTTCTACGGCATTGCGACCAGTCGCAATCAGTTCGCTACGTGTTGGCATATCTATGCCATAGACATTCGGAAACCTCACTGGTGGTGCCGCCGAGGCAAAGTACACTTTCAGGGCACCGCACTCGCGCGCCATCTGCACAATTTCCTTGGAAGTGGTTCCACGCACAATTGAATCATCCACCAGCAACACGTTCTTCCCCTTGAACTCAACGCCCATGGCATTGAGTTTTTGACGGACAGACTTCTTACGCTGCGCTTGGCCGGGCATGATAAAGGTGCGGCCGATGTAACGGTTCTTTACAAATCCCTCGCGATACTTCACGCCGAGCACCTGCGCCACTTCAACCGCAGACGGCCGCGACGTATCAGGGATGGGAATCACCACATCAATGTCGATGTTTGGCACTTGACGTTTGATCAAATCGCCTAGGGACTTTCCCATGAGTGCGCGCGTCTCATAGACAGAAATACCGTCAATCACCGAGTCGGGGCGCGCCAGATAGACGTACTCAAAAATACACGGGTTAAGACTTGGATTAATCGCACACTGCCTCGAGAAAAAATTGCCGGACTGATCAACGAGGATCGCCTCACCCGGCGCGACATCACGCATAACGGTAAATCCAAGCGTGTCGATGGCAACACTTTCGGAAGCCACCATAAACTCAACACCGTTTTCCGTTTCCAACTTGCCAATCACCAACGGGCGAATGCCGTGTGGATCACGGAACGCCAGTAATCCGTAGCCTGCAATCATCGCCACGATGGCGTAAGCGCCTTTTGCGCGGCGGTGCACGCCTGCAACTGCCGAAAAAATGGACTCCGGATCCAGACGCGGTCCCTTTGCAGATAGTGTTAACTCATGTGCGAGTACGTTTAGCAACACCTCGGAGTCGGAGCTGGTGTTCACATGACGCAAATCGTCTTGGAACAATTCGCGTTGCAATTCTGGCGTATTGACCAGATTGCCATTGTGTCCCAGCACAATTCCAAAGGGCGAGTTCACATAAAACGGCTGGGACTCGGCGACACTCGATGCGGAACCGGCAGTCGGGTAGCGACAGTGGGCAATGCCCATTGTTCCGGTGAGGTTACGCATGTCGCGGGTGCGAAATACGTCCCGCACCAGACCTTTGTCTTTGTGCATATGGAACGTGCGGCCGTCAGCGGTGACGATCCCGGCAGCATCTTGGCCACGATGCTGCAACACTGTCAGTCCGTCATAGAGCAATTGATTGACTGGGCTCTTGGAGACGATGCCGACGATGCCACACATGTTTAGTTATCCCTGAATTGCAACGGTGTTGAGTTGGCCGAGTGCC
>JBEILF010000043.1:0-17577 GCA_040379385.1 Burkholderiales bacterium
ACCACCAGGTCAAGTTGCCCAAGCTGCTCGATAAGATCATCAGCACGGGCGCGAAGGGGGATTTTTTTGCGGCCAACCATCCGGCTGCCAGCACAGCGTCCGCATCGATCGTGATCTCGAACCCGCCTTGGAACGAGCCCGAGGACACGGAGGAATTGCTGCCCTACGAAGTATGGTGGAAAGAGCGATTCGGCACCGTGCTGCCGCGGCGGCAGATCGCGCTCGCCTTCGCAAGACGTGCCACTGATGCGTTGAAGGCGGGCGGTCGTCTCTGCCTCATCATGCCGGTCAGTACGCTCGGCGCCGCCAACGCGGGCAGCTATCTAAGGAGCTGGTTTGAAGAACTGCAGCCCGAGCGAATTTTCAATCTTGCCGACCTGCGCTTCGTCCTGTTCGATACCGCGGCCATCCATCCGACCGCGCTGGTGACCGGCGTCAGGCGCGCGACGGCCGATTGCGGCCGCATCCCGGCGCGCGAAGCGTTCGACTACCTGGTGCCCAAGGCTGATATCGCACTCGCGTTCGGGCGCCTGACCGTCCATAGCAGCGACCGGAAACGCCTTTTCGTGCACGCCGCCTGTCAGGATGCGGAAGTGCTGCGCACCTACTTTTGGGGCAACGAGCTCGATGAAGCGCTTATCGCCCGGCTTAGGCTCTCCGGCACAATCCACGACCACACGCGTGGCGACAACGCGCGTTTCGTGGCTTGTAAGGGATTTCACCTCACCGACAACGCCAAGGCGTCCGTAAGTCCCGGTCCATTGAAGTCATATCGGTTCATGTCGACCGCGAGGGGCGCGAGTCGCTACCCGAAAGACCGGTTCTTTATCGGCGACCACGACCTCGTGGACTTTCCGCGAGACATCACCCACGTTGCGGACCACGGCTCCAAAGATGGACAAGCGTTCGATGGAGTACGCGTGCTTTTCCCTGACGGGGCAGATAGCCGCACGCTGGAAGTGCGCGCCTGTTTCACGCAGCAACCCCTTTGCTTCACGCAAACGGTGGGCGCGATTATCGACCGGGAGGGTGACGCCCAGCTCATGAAGTTTCTGACCGTCTACCTGCGTTCTCGTCTCGCGCGATATCTGCTTTTCTACACGACGTTCTCACTCGCGATGGAACGCCCCCATGTGAAGATGAAGGAGATCGCCAATCTCCCTTTCCCACTGCCGGATGAGCACGTCAATCCCAAGCATGCGATCAACATCATCGAAGAAGTGTCCGAGCTGCTAAAGCCTTTCCGGCAGGTGCGCGATGTATCGCGCGATGCCGATTGGGTAAAGGTGCGTGGTCGGCTGGAAGAGCTTGTCTTCGACTATTTCGGTGTCTCTGCCACCGAGCGGCGTGTCGTCAATGAAACCTGCGACTATTTCATTCCTAGTCGCCAGCCAACCAGTTTCGCGGTGCTGCGTCGGCCGCTGGCGGGCGGACCGACGGTTGACGACACCTCAAACTACGTTCGCATCTTGAAGAAAGAGCTCGAGTCCTGGCGGGACCGCTTCGACGGGGAAGGCCGCTTTCAAGTCGCCTTCACCCAAGGCGGCCGGGGTGTCGCCGCGGCACCTGCCGTTGTCCGACTCCGGATCACCGACCAAGAACCCAAAGAAGTGGATCCTACATTCGATGGCATGCGTGTCTTGCTCGACGCACTCAGGGGCGACGATATCTATCCGAACGTCGGTAACGACGCCTTAAGCCTGGCGTCGGACTTTCTGGTCCACCGCGACGGCGATCTTTACCTCGTAAAGCCCATGATCAAGCGCCTGTGGCTTGCCGGCGCGGCGGCCCACGACGCGTTTCGCGTCGTGCAGGCCGTTCGAGGCACAAGTCAAGTTCACTAGACTGAATGGTGACCCGCGCGCGACACTTTTCGTTGCTGTCCGACCCAAAGTGGCAACAGGCGCTGGGACGGAAGGACACCGTCGATAAGGTCCTCGAGTTCGTGGTCGGCCATTGGGCCACGCTACAAAAGAACCCGCCTGCCGACATGGCGTTCGCGAATCCGGAACCCAAGATCACCAAGTTCTTCGGGCTCTCGCTCCGTAAGCACGCACTTTCGCATGGCATCACCGGGATTTTCATCGTCGAACACAACGTCGCTGAGATCGACGAGATCAAGCAGGAGCTGGCCTCCCGCGGACGAACCGACATCACCTACTTCAGCAACGCGCTTGCGCCCGCGTTGGAATTCGTTTTTGAATGCAAGAAGCTCGTTCCGCCGCCCGTCGGCAAATCGTCCCGGCGCCAGTATGCAGAACACGGCGTGCTGCGCTTTGTGAATGGCATCTATGCGCGCGATGGTGACATTGGTTTCATGATCGGACTCGTTGACGAGGCCAGCAACATCGGCCCAACATCAAAAGCGTTAACGAGAATGATGCAGGGCGGCGATATGGCTTCCCTTCTGAGGCTGATTACCGACGAGAACGGCGAGGTGGTATCTGAACCATCAACCCGATTTGCCGCCTGTCAGTTCGAAACGCAGCACGCGCGCGACCATATAGAGGGTTGTCCAGACGTGGTGCTCGGGCACTTCACATTTGCGCACCGACGTTAATGCGAGTTCCGGCGAGGTTGGCCGCCGCTGATGGCGAACGCTATTGGTGAGTACCAGAGATATGTGGCTTAGACATCCTCTGTTTGTTGGACGTTGGGGGCGAGTTGCTGCTGGCGATTTTCACCAAGATTCCGCAGTCCTTCGCCCGCTGAACCGAGCGGCATTGTCTTCTCAGTGATCGCAATTCCTTTTCCAACTTGGTCAATGCGGCGATACGAGCGGTGACATGGCCGATGTGCTCATCTAACAACACGTTTACCTCACCACAATTCGCCTCAGGCGCATCACGAAACTGTAGCAACACGCGAATCTCATCCAATGTCATATCCAGCGAGCGGCAGCGGCGCACGAATCGTAAACGCTCGACGTGCTGATCACCGTAATGACGATAGTTGCTGTCGGTACGCTGCGGCTTTGGCAGAATGCCGATCTTTTCGTAGTAGCGGATGGTGTCTACCTCTGAATCCGTCGCGGTGGCCAATTCGCCGATGCGCATGTTTCTCTCCCCTCGTTAAGCCGCGTTTTGCGGCTGAAACGCGATGATCGTCGCGCCGGTCAACATGACCACCACGCCTGCGATGTCCCATCGACTAGGCGACACCCCATCCACAAACCAAAGCCAGCCGACCGCGACGGCGACATATACGCCACCATATGCCGCATAGACGCGCCCCGCAGCGGCCGGATGCAGCGTCAGCAACCAGACAAAAAGTGCTAAAGAAAACGAAGCGGGCAGCAACAGCCAAACACTCTTGTCATGCTTTAGCCAAAGATACGGCAAGTAGCAGCCGACGATCTCGGCAATCGCAGTCGCGGTAAACAGCAACAAAACTTTGAAGTAATCCACGATGAAGTCCGTATTGGCGAGTTGGATTCTCGACAGCAATGGCGAAATCAATTATTGCTTGGGAATGACTTCAAGTTCGGGTGCGGGCGCTTTCAGCTCGCGACGAGATTGGCCAGGCTTGGCAATTTCATGCCAATCGACGCGTCCCTTTTCGCAGATTTGAGATACCTTGATCGGATATTTGCCGACCTCAGTGGGAACACGAGCGAATACCGTGAATTCCTCATAAAAATCATCCGGCAAGCTACCGCCCGACCATGTGGCGCTGCGGATAGCTTCCGTGATTTGCATGCCATGCGTCTCAACGGGCTTGTCCAATTTTTCGCGTTTGACGTCTAGCTTCCAGCCAGCCTTGGGGGCTGGCCGTGGCATGTACACGCCTCTGGGCAGTACAACGGAAATACTCGTCGTGTTGGCACCGTTGCAGCCTTCCGCGACGCGCAACACCAGCTTGTTCCACGTGCCCGCCTCAAAACTACTGCGTTCAAGCGTAATGTGAGCGTGCGCCACAGTTCCGGACAACAGCGATACCGCGGGGATCAACAGTTGTGAGATAGCTTTCTTCATCATTTATCCTCGTCGTTAGAAATCATCTTGTTGCAAATTTAGCTTGACCCTGGTGTGGCTCCAGAGTTCTAAATAAAGCATATTCACTTTTACCGAGAAATTCAATGAGCGCCCATGACCATGATTCAGCTTGCTGTGCACCACCGACCAATGCGCCGTTAGGTGAGTCAGCGTCGCTGCCAATCGGCGCAAAAGAGCTACGCCTTAAGATACAGAACATGGATTGCCCGACCGAAGAGGCCCTTGTTCGCAAAGCCATTGGCGGTCTTCCTGGTGTCGTGGCACTGGAATTTGACCTCATCAACCGCATCCTCACCGTCGGCCACACGTTGACCAACGTCAGTTCAATTGACACCGCACTCAGCAGCATCGGTATGGCCGGTGTTCCGCTGGCCGCTGGAAAACCAGACGCAACGGCTGTCGCAGCCGAGAAACATCAGGCCGCAAGCATTTCAAAACGACAGTGGATATTGATGACGGTGGCCGGTATCGCGGCCATTAGCGCCGAGGTTGTCGCCTACACAACGGGTAACGAAACTTCGATTGCGGTGGCCCTGCTGGCGCTGATTGCGATTTTTACCGGTGGCGTGGAAACGTTGAAGAAAGGGTGGATCGCGCTCAAGACGTTTACGCTCAATATAAATTTGCTGATGTCGGTGGCGGTGATTGGCGCGGTGGCAATTGGCCAGTGGCCGGAAGCGGCGGTGGTGATTTGGCTCTTTGGCATCGCCGAGATGATCGAAGTCCTGAGTCTTGATCGCGCTCGCAATGCGATTCGCGCATTGATGGCGAATGCGCCTGAAACCGCCTTCGTGCAGCAGGCGGATGGCGCATGGTCCGAGGTTCCTGCGGATCAGGTCGCGGTTGGTCTGATCGTCCGCGTGCGGCCCGGCGAGCGTATCGCGCTTGATGGCATCGTGGTTTCTGGGCAGTCAGGCGTCAATCAAGCGCCGATCACCGGGGAAAGTATCCCTGTGGAAAAAACCGTCGGTGCCACCCTATTCGCCGGGTCGCTGAACGAACGCGGCGTGCTCGAATTTCGCGTAACCGCCGCCACAGGCGAGACGACTCTGGATCGCATCGCCAAATCGATTCAAGCCGCGCAAGGACAGCGTGCGCCGACACAGCGATTTGTCGATAAGTTTGCCCGCGTCTATACGCCTGTGGTGTTCGTGCTGGCGGTGCTGGTGGCAATTGTTCCTCCGCTGGCTTTCGGCATGCCGTGGTACGACTGGATTTACAAAGCACTGGTGTTGCTGGTGATTGCTTGTCCTTGTGCGCTGGTGATTTCCACACCCGTGACCATCGTGAGCGGTCTAACGGCTGCGGCACGTCGCGGCATCCTGATCAAAGGCGGCACCTATCTTGAGCAAGGCCGCGAGCTGAAAACGGTGGCGCTGGACAAGACCGGCACCATCACTCACGGCAAACCGGTACTGACCGATGTGGTTGCCTTGGCCGGCATGAGCAAAGAAGAAGCGCTGCGGATCGCCGCCAGCCTAGATACGTTGTCCGACCACCCGGTTGCAACCGCCATCGTCGGCGGTTACAAGGGCAGCGTTGCCGCCGTAGAAAAGTTTGAAGCGCTGCACGGGCGAGGCGTGAAGGGCACGCTGGAAGGCGTGACTTACTTTGTGGGCAACCATCGTTTGATGGAAGAGCTGAAAGTGTGCTCGTCGCAGTTGGAAGAGGCGCTCGATCGACTGGAGATTGAAGCCAAGACTGCTATCGTTTTATCCACAGACAAGGAAACGCTGGCAATTTTTGCCGTCGCCGACACGATTCGCGACACCAGCAAAGTCGCCATCGCGGAATTGAAATCGCTGGGCATTGAAGCCATCATGCTAACGGGTGATAACGACAAGACGGCGAAAGCGGTCGCCGCGCAAGTTGGCATAGCAGATGCACGAGGCAACATGATGCCCGACGACAAACTGGCCGCGATTGAAACTTTTCTTGAACGTGGACTGGTCGGCATGGTGGGTGATGGCGTTAACGATGCCCCCGCCTTGGCGCGTTCCAGCATCGGCTTTGCGATGGGCGCAGCCGGTACCGATACCGCGATTGAAACCGCCGACGTGGCGCTGATGCAGGACGATCTTCGCAAACTGCCCGAGTTCATTCGTCTGTCGAAGAAAACATCACAGGTGCTTTGGCAGAATATTGTTTTTGCACTGGGCATCAAGGCGGTTTTCTTTGCTTTGACGCTGACGGGTCAGGGCACACTGTGGATGGCAGTTTTCGCCGATGCCGGGGCGAGTCTGATCGTGGTGGCCAATGGTTTGCGCTTGTTGCAGGGTGCCACCCGTGCGTAGCGCGCACAACGTATATCGCTTTCTGCCAATGCACGATCAACATTGCTCGGGGCGGGAACTCAAAGCTTGGTGCGGTAGTCAGAGCGATACTGCTCTGAAAACCACACCGGTACTTGAGTTTGATCTTTGCCTTGCGGCTCGATGTATCCATATGGCACAATCGCCCTCGTCATGAAACGCCTCTTCGCCATTTTGCTAATGTTGATCGTGCCGCTGCAGTTTTCGTTCGCGGCGGCGTCGGTCTATTGCGAAGATGAAGTTACCGTGAACGCCGAGCATTTTGGCCATCACGATCACGAACAGGCGCAGAAGCCCGCTAAATCGGATGGCAGCCAAAAACCTGCCGGCCACGCCGAATGCGGTATTTGCCATCTCGGCTGCGCAAAATTGCTCAACGAATCGCTGACCTTTGGTATGCTCGAATCCGAGCTGCCCGCTGATGTACCGCTGTTGCTGTCCTCCGCGCAACACCAACCTTCCCCGCTACACCGCCCGCCGATCGTCTCGCTCGCCTGACCCGGCGGGCTGTCGTCTTCAATTCCTAATGATGCCCTAGTTCCGGCACCACACGGTGCCCGCCGGATTCTTCCATTGTGTTTCGGAGAGTTCGATGCGATTCAACTTTTGTGCGCCAGCGTCATTTGCGCCACCCACTGTTATGGCTGCGGTGTTGTTGCTGATCCTCAGCACCCTCAGCACCAACATACACGCCGCACCCACACTTAAAGATGCGATCGAAAGTGCTTGGGCGCGCCACCCGGTCGCTCAAGCGCGCGCCGCGCGGCTGGATGAAAGTGCGGCAAAGCGCGACATTGCCGCCTCTTGGCTGGCCGATGCTCCGCGTCTTTCCGTGAGCCAGAAAACAGACCGCTGGAATCAAAATGCTGGCGCGCGCGAATGGGAGGCCGAGATTGGCGTCCCGTTGCAAATGCCCGGTGTGCGTACGGCGCGTGGTGTTGTTGCCGAAAGCGAGGCCGCGCGATATGAGGCGCATGCTGCGGCCGAGAAGTGGCGGCTCGCCGGCGAAGTGCGCGAAGCCTATTGGCAGGCGCGAGTCGGTGCCAGTGATTTGGTACTCGCCGCACGCAAAGTCGCCGACGCCCGCGCGCTGAGTGCGGACGTCGAGCGGCGACTCAAAGCGGGCGATGCGGCTCGAACCGACTGGAATCAGGCCCTCGCCGCGTTAAAGCTAGCCGAGTCGGCAGAGGCGGATGCTCGCGCAAAAGCCTTTCGATCCGAGCGCGCGTTTCTGAGCCTGACGGCACTCACACAATTACCATCCGGTGACGAATCGCGGTCAACTGTGCCGCTATCGCTAGACCAGCATCCACAACTGCGCGAACTGATGAGCGATGCTAATACCGCTCGTGCACGCCAGCAGGAGGCCAATGCCACGCGTCACGAGCCGCCGGAGCTTTCGGTTGGCACCGTTCGCGATCGTAGTGCGTTTGGCGAATCCTCCGCCGGCAGTGTGGTGTTGCGGTTGACGGTGCCATTACCATCCGGCTCCCGCAATCGTTCGCGTCAAGCCACCGCCGGTGCGGAACGAATCGAAGCAGAAACGCGTGTGCCACAAGCGCGTTTGCGGATCGAAGCCGACATCGCTTCGGCCGCCGAGGAAGTTTCGCAGGCAGCGCGACAGGTCGAGTTCGCAGAGTCGCGCTTGAACCTCACCCGCGAAACGCATGCGTTGCTCGATAAGGCCTACCGGCTGGGCGAGCTGGACTTGCCGGCACGTCTGCGGGCAGAGGCGGACCGCTTTGACGCAGAACTTTCCCACGCCCGCGCACAGCTGGAACGTGCGCGCAGCATCTCCCGACTCAATCAAGCATCAGGACAACTCCCATGAATTCGTCTTTAAACTTGCGTGCCAAGGCGTTGCTGCTGGCGGCACTACTTATTGCCGGTACTGCTTCTGCCGGCCCCGGTCATGACCACGGCGATATTGCACCGGCCGCTGCCGGAAAGGCCTCGCCGCGCTTCGACGCGCATTCTGACCTCTTCGAAGTCGTTGGGGTTTTACGCGGGGGCGAACTATCCATCACCATTGATCGGTATGCCACCAACACGCCGGTGCTGGATGCCAAACTCGAAATCGAAAGCGGCACCTTCAAAGCGACCGCGCAGTTTCATGCCGAGCATGGCGACTACAGCGTTCCAGCAAAAACGTTCGAAAAGCCCGGCAGCTATCCGATCACTCTCACGATCACCGTCGATGAGGAGCTGGATATTCTCGCCGGCAATCTGGTCGTGCCAGATCCAGAGGCCGGGCACGACCACACGACTACCGCAATGTCGTGGAAAAGCGCTGCAGCCATTGCCGCTCTGGTGCTTGCGCTCGTCATCGTCGGGGCATTCTTAATCCGCCGTCGCTCAGGAAGGATCAGTCATGTTTAAGCATATCCATGTGTTGTCCGTGTTGCTGCTCGCCGTCGCAACAAGCGCCATGGCCGGCCCGGGTCACGATCACGGTGATGCCGCACCAGTATCGGCAAATTCCGATGCGCCCAAACGCCAGCCAGATGGCAGCGTGTTCCTGCCAAAGCCCGCACAGCGACAGTTGCAGGTGCGCACGGCCGTCGTTGTACAAGCCGAACACCCGCAGACGGTCGAGTTAACGGGCCGCGTGATTGCCGACCCGAATGCGGGCGGCAAGGTGCAGCCGACGCAGGCTGGTCGCATTGAGCAAGGCCCGCGTGGTTTGCCCTCGCTGGGGCAGTCGGTGAGGAAGGGCGAGGTGCTGGCCTACGTGCGTGCATCCGAAAGCGCGACGCCCGAATTGAAAGTGAATCTGGAACTCGCGCGCAAAAAGTTGGCGCGGCTGGAGCAGCTGGAAGGCACGGTACCGCAGCGCGAAATTGAGGTTGCGCGCATCGAGGTGCAGAGCCTTACCGAACGGCTTTCGCCTGGCGGTGGTGCGTATGTCGCGCGCGAGGCGCTGCTGGCACCGGTGTCAGGTGTGATCGCCGCAACACATGCGACCGCCGGCCAAGTCGTGGATGCGCGCGAGCTGATTTTTGAGGTGATCGATCCCGCACGATTGCAAATCGAAGCACAGGCCTACGACGCAACGTTACCGGGCAATATTGCCGGTGCGACGCTGAATCCGTCGGCAGACATTCGGGTCGCACTACAGTTGGTTGGCGCCGGCAGGATGCTCAAAGAAGGCGCGATTCCCGTGGTGTTCCGCGTAAAACCGGATGCAAAAACGGCAGTGGCGCTCGCTGCCGGGCAAACGGTGAAAGTGTTTGCAGAGACGCGCAGCAAGGTCAAGAGCCACGCGGTACCAGCCAGCTCGGTGGTGAAAAATCCGGCCAATCAAGACATCGTTTGGGTACACACGGCGGCGGAACGATTCTCGCCGCAAACCATTCGCTGGGTGGCGCTGGATGGCGTGAGCGTCGCGGTACTTGACGGATTAAAAGATGGCGCACGCGTGGTGACGCAGGGTGCGGCACTGATTAATCAAGTCCGGTAACGGTATCGCTATGTTTAATTTTCTGGTTCAGGCGAGTCTCCGAAATCGCCTTATCGTGATTGTCTTGTCGGTGGTGATGATGGTGTACGGCGCCTTCACGCTCACGCGCATGCCGGTGGATGTGTTTCCCGACCTTAATCAACCCACCGTCACCATCATGATCGAAGCGGGCGGGATGGCACCGGAGGAGGTCGAGCAGCTCATCACCTATCCGATTGAAACCAATATGAATGGCATGCCCGGCGTGACCAGCGTGCGTTCGATCTCCAGCGTCGGCCTGTCGTTTGTCTATGTCACGTTCGACTGGGGCATCGACATTTACCGGGCGCGGCAAATGGTCGGCGAGCGTCTCGCGCTGGTGCGCGAACAATTGCCGCCCGGGGTCGACCACGCGGCGATGGGGCCGATCACCTCGATCATGGGGGAGATCATGTTGATGGCGCTGCCGATTGATACCGCCAAAGTCACGCCGATGCAGGTGCGCGAATATGCGGATTACGTCTTGCGTCCGCGGCTGCTGACCATCCCTGGTATCGCGCAAGTGATCCCGATTGGCGGCGAAGTACGCCAGTTCCAAGTGCAACCGGATACAGCGCGCATGGCGCAGCTCGGCATCACGCTGGAGCAGATCGAGCAGTCGCTACGCGGGTTTTCGGCTAACACCAGCGGCGGATTTCTCGAACTCAATTCGCGCGAGTACCTGATTCGCAACATCGGTCGCACCTCACGATTGGAAGACCTGCAGAAGCTACCGGTCGATTCACGCAAAGGCCAATCAATACTTTTAAAGCAGGTGGCAGAAGTTAAGTTCGCGGCGGCGATTAAGCGCGGTGATGCCGGCTTCAACGGTAGCCCGGCGGTAATCCTCGGCATCCAGAAGCAGCCCGACGCCGATACCGTGCGCCTCACCCGCGATATCGAGACCGCGCTGGTCGAACTGAAAAAATCGCTACCCGTCGGTATGCAGATGCCACAAGTGACCATGCGGCAGGCGAGCTTTATCGAGAGCTCGATCGATACGCTGAAAGGCAAATTAATCGGCGCCTCTGTGGTGGTTGCAGTAGTGCTATTCATGTTCCTGATGAATGCGCGCACCACACTGATTTCGCTGACCGCCATTCCGGTGTCGGTCCTGACCACCGTGCTGGTGTTCAAGTACTTCGGCTTTTCGATCAACACCATGACCCTAGGCGGACTGACCATCGCCATCGGTGGCTTGGTTGACGATGCGGTGGTGGGGGTGGAGAACGTGTTGCGGCGCCTGAAAAGCGACCGGCAGTACGGCAAGGATCACAAGGTTCATCTCAATCCGCTGGAAGTGATTGCAAAAGCGACGATGGAAGTACGTTCCGCCATCGTTTACGCCACACTGATCATCGTACTGGTGCTGCTGCCGCTGTTTTTCCTGCCCGGTATTGAAGGCCGACTGATGCAGCCGCTGGCGATCGCCTACATTGTCTCGCTGCTGGCCA
The DNA here is from genome assembly GCA_040379385.1 of Burkholderiales bacterium. GTDB lineage: Bacteria > Pseudomonadota > Gammaproteobacteria > Burkholderiales > Usitatibacteraceae > UKL13-2. The sequence goes on from JBEILF010000043.1 coordinate 11,240, forward strand.
GCATGCTGGTGTCGGTGACGCTAACCCCGGTGATGGCCTACTACCTGCTGCCGAACATGAAAACGCTCGACCACGGCGACACTAAGCTGGTTGCGGCATTGAAGCGCGGCTATCGGTCGCTCTTAGATCGCGTGCTTGAGCATCCGCGGACGCTGATCTCGGCTGGCGCGCTCGCAGCACTGCTGGCGATTGCCACCGTGCCATTTTTTGCGACCACGTTCCTGCCGCCGTTCAATGAGGGTTCGGCATTAGTGGGGCTGCGTTTGAATCCCGGAACAACATTGGCCGAAACTGCACGACTCGCTACGCAGGCCGAACTCGCCTTAAAGGGCGTGCCAGAAGTTGAAGCTGTGGGTCGCCGCAGCGGTAGGGCCGAGCTGGACGAACACGCCGAGGGCGTGCATGTTTCGGAATTGGATCTACGCTTGAAGCGTTCCGATCGTTCGCTTGACGAGATCTACGCCGACATTCGTGGACGGCTGTCCAATCTACCGGCGGCCATCGGTATCGGTCAGCCGATTTCACATCGTATTGATCACATGCTGTCGGGCGTGCGTTCGCAAATTGCGATCAAGATATTCGGTGACGATCTCGATACCTTGCGCGGGCAGGCCGATGCGCTCCGCGCTCGACTGGCAGGCATCGCCGGCCTTGCAGATTTGGAAATCGAGAAACAGGTGCTCACGCCAGAGATCAAAGTGAGAGTCGATTACGACCGCGCCGAGCAGGTCGGTCTGGCGCCGTCCAAGCTGCTGCGTGAATTGCAAATGCTGGTCGATGGTGAGCGGGTGACGCAGATCATCGAAGGCAACAAGCGCTTCAATCTGGTGCTGCGCCTGCCGGAGGAAGCGCGCTCGGTGGAAGGGCTGCGCAATATCTTTATCGATACCCCGACTGGTCGTGTGCCGCTGTCGCGTCTGGCGACCATTGAGGAATCCGACGGCCCCAACCAGATCAGCCGCGACGATGGCCGTCGTCGTATTGTGATTTCGGCCAACGCGCAGGGCCGCGCGCTTTCGGATGTGGTGGCCGATATTCGCGCCGCAGTGGCCGAGACCACACTGCCTGACGGTTACTTCATCACGCTCGGCGGTCAATTCCAAGCGCAGGAAGAATCAAGCCGCCTGATCGGACTGCTGTCGCTAGGTTCGCTGGCGATGATTTTTTTAGTGCTGTATTCGCGCTACAGATCCAGCACGCTTGCGCTGATTATCATGGCCAATATTCCGTTGGCATTGGTCGGTAGCGTGATCGGCCTGTGGCTGTCCGGTCAGCCGCTGTCGATTGCGGCGCTGGTAGGCTTCATCACGCTGGCCGGTATCGCGATTCGTAATGGCATTCTTAAAGTGAGCCACTACGTCAACCTGTGCGCCTTTGAAGGCGAGGCATGGGGTAAGCCGATGATTGTGCGCGGCTCACTCGAACGCCTGACACCGGTGTTGATGACGGCGCTGGTGGCGGCCTTCGCTTTGGCGCCGCTGTTGTTCGAAGCCGAGATGCCCGGCACTGAAATCCTCCATCCAGTGGCGGTCGTGATTTTCGCGGGGCTGATCAGTTCTACCTTGCTAGATACCTTCCTCACGCCGGCAATGGTGTGGGTGTTCGGCCGCGCACCCATCCAGCTGCTGGTGGATGAGTCTGGAAATGAAGCGTATTAACGAAAATTTTTACAAACCGAAAGGACGCAACATGAAATCAAGCAAGACGTTACTTGTCGCAATGTCGCTGATGGTGGCCACTACAATTTTTGCGCATGGTGATAACAAACCAAAGAATGGCGGCGTGGTACAGGAGGTAAAGGAGACTCAATATGAACTAGTTGCCAAGTCGGACGTCATCAAAATTTACGTCGAAGACCACGGCAAAAAAATCGACGCCAAAGGAGCCACGGCCAAAGTCACGATCCTCAATGGCAAGGAAAAAAGCGAAGCTCAACTTGTTCATGCTGGCGACAACAAACTCGAAGCAAAGGGTGCGTTCAATGTAAAGGCGGGCACCAAGGTTGTCGCCGTGGTGACCATGGCAGGCAAAGCGGGCTCAACCGTGCGGTTTGTTGTGCCATGATAGGCACGAGGCGGCGCTGAAGTTCGATTTCCAAGGCGAGCCGCCCGCAGGACCCGAAGGCGCGTTCCTGTCGTTTCATAAAGGCACGGCATGCAATCCGGCATCATGGCCGACCCTCAAAATGTCCGCCGCGCCAGCCTACGATAGAAAATGACCCTAATGTTGGCTCAACCTATGCAGTGCGAGCGTCTGCAAAAAGGAATTGGCCCCGTTGGGGGCCTATCTTTCAACACTTTATTTGAACGGCTCGTCCGAGGATGGCCGTTTCTTTTGATCCTAATCCAGCATCAGTCCGACGAGTTGGTGATACCAAGCAAGGCGAGCAAATTGGCGAAAATATTGTATATGCTCAAATAGATCGCCAAGGTCGCGCTGATGTAGTTGGTCTCTCCACCAGAGATGACACGATTGATGTCATACATCAAGAAGGCGGAGAAAATGCCAATCGCGACCACCATCAGCGTGATCGTCAGAGCGGGAATCTGCAAGAAAATGTTGGCAAAACCAGCCACGAGCAGAATGATCATGCCGACAAACAGGAACTTGCCCATGTTGGTCAGGTCGCGTTTGATGGTCGCCGCAAGTGTGGACATACCAAAAAAGATCACTGCCGTGCCACCTGCCGCAAGCGCGATCAACTGGCCGCCGTTGGACATTCCCAGCACCCGCCCGATCATGCGCGATAACATCAAGCCCATAAAGAATGTAAAGCCCAACAAGATGGCGACACCCCATGCGCTGTTTTTGGTCTTTTCAATCGCGTAGAAAAAACCAAAAGCGATCACCAAAAACGCGATGAAGCCAATCGCGGGCGAACCCGAGAAAAACGAGAAATTCATCGACATGCCGACGACGGCACCAATGACGGTAGGCACCAGCGAAAGTCCGAGCAGCATGTAGGTATTGCGCAAGACACGGTTCTGCGCAGCGCCGATTGTGCCCGCCTGCGGGCTATAACTCGAAGAAACGGAAACGTCGTTTTGCATAGTAGTCTTCCTAGAAAATTGGCCAAAAGGTCAAGGCGGTTTACAACACCAAGTAAAGACCGCAGATTGGAGCAAAAGTTTCAACGAGATAGATAGCGAAATCAACCCCATTTTTTTTATGGGATTCCGCGTGAATTAGGTGGCGCGCACCGTCGCGACCTATCTGGCGGTGGCGGAAATGCACTAAACCTCGTCTGGCCGGTGAAATGGTAGAATCATGCGCTCTTTGGGAGGTGTGGCCGAGCGGTTTAAGGCACTGGTCTTGAAAACCAGCGATGGCGCGAGTCATCCGTGAGTTCGAATCTCACCGCCTCCGCCAGTTCGACATGCAGAGAAGTGCAAGAAAACCCAGGAATCCTCAGCCTCCGCTGGGGATTTTGCTTTTTCGCGGGCCAATTCCTGCAACAAACCCGGTACCGCTGGAGCGACTGCTAGCTGCCAGCGAACAAAACAGTAGCGCCGCTACGCCCAGCACCTCATGAAGATTGAGTAATGGCCAATGCAAAGCCCAAACCAAGCTTTCAAGCGTGCCAACCCAATGCCGACCACAGCACTCATTGCACATGATTTACCAAGTTGCGTCGGAGGGTTGACTGAAAGGATCCAACTTTCGTTTTGTGTCGCAAGGCAAACGACGAGTCGCCTAACCTGAATATTTCATGGCGGCGGGTTCGAAAGCGGGCGAGTGGGCGTGCGATTTTTTGCCTGACCGAGCACAGCAGAGCGGGCTATGCTTCGGCAGCAAGGTGCAACATTGCCGTGCAATCGCCCACGAGCCAACCTGCAGCCCGCATCCACAGCAAGCGAGAAACGAGCCTAATTGGTTTGCCAATCGCTCATAGGCAACGTCCTACTAAGCAACCGACGACCCATGAAATCGTCAGGCTAGCTTCCCCGTGGCGCAATGTTGTGGCACTGGTCGAAGGTAAACGCCTTTTCCAATGGTGCACGGCAACGTTCTGTGGAACGGTTAAAGTTTGAGTGCTATGTCTATGTTCATCATCGCGCGCCCAGCCTCGCCCAGCCTTTGTGTCGGTCGCCTCGTCGCATCGCTAGGTGAATGTTAAATTGAAGCTGAAAAGTCCTTATCTGGCGGGCTTCTTCAAACTTTTTTGTCGGGAAACGCCCGCCAACAGGGCACTTTTTCTAGTGATCGCTCTATGCATGTGCGTGAGTGCTGCGGCGGCTGATGACGCGGTAGCTGTTGTTGTGACCGCAACACGTGTGCCAACCACCGATCCACACGTTCCCGCGGCCGTTGATTTCATTCGTCTGCAAGACCTTCGTAGCACGCTACCGATGATTGATGCCGCCGAGGTGCTTGGCCGTCTGGCGGGTGTCCACACGCAGAACCGGCAGAACTACGCGCAGGACACGCAGATCAGCATCCGTGGCTTCGGTTCACGAGCGACGTTTGGTATTCGTGGCATCAAAATTTACGTTGACGATATTCCTGCCACCATTCCGGACGGACAGGGGCAGGGCGCAGTGGTGCCGTTTTTTGCGGTGGACACCATCGAAGTCTTGCGTGGGCCTTGGGCGGTGGGGTACGGCAACGCCGCGGGTGGCGTGGTCGCGGCTACCACCCGCAGCGCGTCAGCTACTGGTGGTGTCGAATCACGCGCTTTGATGGGCGCCGACGCGACCAGAATCACGACCTTGCAAATTGCAACGCCACCCGTACCAACATCGCCCGCCCGCGCTGCTGATATGTTCAGCGGTTTTGTCGCCACCCAACGTCTAACGAGTGATGGCTACCGCGACCACAGTCGCGTACAGCGTGATCAGACCTACGCCAAGCTGGTGCTGGGACTTTCGTCGATGTCATCAATCACGTTGACCGCAAACGCGATTGATCAGCCCGACACACAAGACCCGCTTGGGCTGACGCGTGCGCAGTTCGATGCTGATCCGCGGCAGGTGGCGACTGTCGCGACACAATTTAATACACGCAAATCCATTCGCCACCGTCAGGCGGGCCTGGTTTGGGATTCACGACTGGCGGGACTTGATGTGAAGGCGATTATTTATGGTGGGACGCGTGCGGTAGTGCAGTATCTCGCCACCCCGATGAGTGCGCAGCTCGCGGCATCAAGCGCTGGCGGTGTGGTTGATTTTGATCGGTCGTTTAGTGGTGTCGGTTTGCGTGTTGTTAATGCAAACGGACCGATCACGTGGGCGCTGGGTTTTGACACGGATCGTGCGCGTGATGAACGCAAAGGTTTCGAGAATTTCATTCAGCGGGGGACAACGAGCGAACTCGGTGTGCGCGGCACTCTGCGACGCGATGAGACAGGACACCAGCGCGCCAACGATGTTTTTGCACAAGCCAATTGGGTGATCGACCAAACCACGGCGATGCAGGTTGGGGTACGCCGTAGTGAAATTCGATTTGAGGTGGCAGATCGTTATGTTCGACCGGGTAATGCCGACGATAGTGGCGGCATTGGCTATGCGTCTGTGACACCTGCGATTGGGTTTTCAAAACGTTTGAATACATCCTCATCGGTGTATCTGTCAGCTTCACGCGGCTTTGAAACGCCAACCAGTGCGGAGCTGGCGTATCGACCCGATCAAGCTGCCGGGCCAAATTTTGCACTGAAGCCGAGCACGTCGAAACAATGGGAAGCGGGCTGGAAGTGGATCGACAAAGTTTTATCGGTTAAGGCTGCAGCGTTTGCAATTCGATCACAAGATGAAATCGTCCAAGCGACTGCGGTTGGCGGGCGTTCGACGTTTCAGAATGCGGCGTCGACGAATCGTCGTGGGCTGGAGGCGACCATCGACTGGAAACCCAGCGTGGCGATAACCGCGATGGCGGCAATTACCGCCATTCGTGCAGAAGTGGGCCAGGCTTATGTGGCGGGCGGAAGAATCGTGGCGAGTGGCAGCAGGATGACGGCGGTGCCTCGCGGTAACTTGTTTGCTGCGCTCCGCTGGCTTCCCGCTGGTGTTCCGAGTGACGGCTGGTCGGGCTGGTCAGTAGGCACCGACGTCATGGCGCGCTCCCGGATGGCGGCTGACGATACCAATACGACCCACGCGGCCGGTTATGCTACGCTTGGTGTGGACGTGCGTTACCGCTGGCGCGATGTGCGCATATCGAGCCCTGCGGCTTTAGCGCTGGAGATTGAAGCGTTCTTGCGCGGCGATAATCTGGCTGATGCAAAATATGCGGGAAGTGTCATTGTGAACGACGCCAACTTGCGTTTCTTCGAAAGTGCCCCCGGTCGTCGCGTAATGTTCGGTGTAGCGGCGGCGGTGCGCTTTTGAGCGTTTTTTCTGTGC
>JBEILF010000044.1:0-17515 GCA_040379385.1 Burkholderiales bacterium
CAAAAAAAATATTTTTTACCACATTGGTGGCCCCACGACCGTCAGGCGTGAGCATCCGCAAAACAAAAAGCCAAGCATCTGCTTGGCTTTTGTCGATCCGATTTCAAAAAAGCTAAAACGGAATATCGTCATCCATATCATCAAACTTCGCCGCGCCACCTTTACTCGGCGCAGGCTTTGCAGCGCCACCGCCGCTGGTTGCCGGACGTGAGGCATATTCTGGCGCGCCAGCAGAGCCTCCCGCATCTCCACCGCCCATGCCACCGCGTGAACCCAACATCTGCATCGAATCCGCAAGGACCTCTGTGGTGTATTTTTCGACGCCATCTTTGTCCTGCCATTTACGCGTACGCAATTTACCTTCGACGTAAACCTGCGATCCCTTCTTCAAATATTCACCGGCGATTTCCGCGAGCTTGCCGAAGAACGCCACACGATGCCATTCGGTTTGTTCCTGCTTTTCGCCGCTTTTATCTTTCCACTGAGACGTGGTAGCGATGGAAATGTTGGTAATCGCGCCGCCGTCGGGCATATAGCGGGTTTCCGGGTCGCGGCCAAGGTTGCCGACGAGAATAACTTTATTGACTGAGGCCATAACGTGTTTCCTTACATTTATGTGGAAAAACTGCACCCAATGCACTGAATGGAATTCTGGTTCGAAGACCAGCATTGCGTATCAAAAAATAGGTGCAGAACAGTGATGCGAACGAGTAATATAGCAGGTTGCTTTTTTTCGATGCGCGCCGATTTTTGCCGGCGAATCTGCTCATTAAAAGCGTGTTGAATCAACATCTCTTGATTCAACGGTTTAGCCGAGAAAGTTCATCAAGCACTTTATGGATTACATCAAGATTCGCGGTGCACGGACGCACAATCTGAAGAACGTCAACCTCGATTTGCCGCGCCACTCGCTGGTGGTCATTACCGGCCTGTCGGGCTCCGGAAAGTCATCTCTCGCCTTTGACACCCTCTATGCAGAAGGACAACGTCGCTACGTCGAATCGTTATCCGCGTATGCCCGCCAGTTCTTGCAACTAATGGAAAAACCCGATGTGGATCTGATCGAAGGTTTATCGCCGGCGATTTCCATTGAGCAGAAGGCAACATCACACAATCCAAGATCGACAGTGGGCACAGTGACCGAGATCCACGACTACTTGCGCCTGCTCTTTGCCCGCGCCGGTACGCCGTACTGCCCTGAGCACCAGCTCGCTTTAGAGGCACAAACTGTTTCGCAAATGGTGGATACGGTGCTGGCAATGCCTTTGGGTACAAAACTCATGCTTCTGGCACCTGCGATTGTCGGCCGCAAGGGGGAACACGTTGAACTCGTCGACGAGTTTCGCAGCCAAGGGTTTGTGCGTATGCGCGTTAACGGAAAAGTGATCGAGATCGACCAATTCCCAAAACTCGACAAACAAAAGAAACATACCATTGAGGTGGTCGTTGACCGCATCAAAACCGCGCCTGAGTTAAAGCAGCGTATTGCTGAATCTTTTGAGACCTGTCTTCGTGTCGGCAACGGCAAAGCGCTCGCGGTCGACATGGATTCGGGCAAAGAGCTGCTGTTTTCGTCGAAGTTTTCCTGCCCGATCTGCGACTATTCGTTATCGGAAATGGAGCCGCGTCTGTTTTCATTTAACAACCCGATGGGTGCCTGCCCAAGTTGCGATGGGTTGGGTGAGATCACTTTTTTTGATCCAAAGCGCATTGTGTCCTACCCTGGCCTGTCGCTGGCCGGCGGCGCGATCAAGGGGTGGGATCGTCGCAACCAGTTTTACTTCCAGACGCTGATCGGTTTGGCGGAACACTATCAGTTTGATATTGACAAGCCGTTCGACAAACTCACACCTGAGGCGCAGCAGATTATTTTATTTGGTTCTGGCAAAGACAAGATCCCGTTCAAGTATCCCGGCGAACGAGGCAAGCCCATCATTCGTGACGACGCGTTTGAGGGTATCGTGCCGAATTTGGAGCGCCGTTATCGCGAAACCGATTCAATGGCAGTGCGCGAGGAATTGGCGAAATACATCTCAACCAAGACCTGCCCTGAGTGCGCCGGTACGAGGTTGCGCAAGGAAGCGCGCAATGTCAAGGTTGGCGATAAGTCGCTCCATGAAGTTTCAGCAATGGCGCTAAAGGAGTCAGCCCGCTGGTTTGCGGGCGTCAAGCTATCGACCCAAAAGATGGCTATTGCCGAGAAGATCATCAATGAGATCGCGGCACGCCTGCAATTTTTGAACAACGTCGGGTTGGACTATCTCTCGCTGGTGCGTTCGGCTGACACGCTGTCTGGCGGCGAGGCCCAACGTATTCGTCTCGCCTCCCAGATTGGCTCTGGCCTTACCGGCGTGATGTATGTGCTGGATGAACCATCCATCGGCTTGCATCAGCGTGACAATGATCGCTTGCTGGAAACGCTAAAGCGCTTGCGCGACTTGGGCAACTCCGTCATTGTTGTTGAGCACGACGAAGATGCCATCAACAGCGCCGACTATGTCGTCGACATGGGGCCGGGGGCGGGCGTGCACGGCGGCATGGTGGTGGCAGAGGGAACACCAGCACAAATCAAGAAATCGTCGCAGTCGCTCACTGGCCAGTATCTCTCCGGCAAAAAGCGCATCAGCATGCCCAAGTCGCGCTTTAAGTTGGACAAGACGAAGCAGCTCGTCATAAAGGGTGCCCGCGGCAACAACTTGAAAAATGTGACACTCGAATTGCCGGTCGGTGGCATGATTTGTATCACTGGTGTATCGGGCTCTGGGAAGTCGACGCTCATCAACGATACCCTCTACAAAACGGTCGCACACCATCTTTATGCCTCAACAAATGATCCAGCCCCCTTCGATTCAATTGAAGGTCTTGACCATTTCGATAAGGTGATTTCGGTTGATCAGTCGCCGATTGGCCGCACACCACGCTCCAACCCTGCCACCTACACAGGCCTTTTTACGCCAATTCGTGATTTGTTTTCGTCGGTGCCCGAAGCGCGTGCACGCGGTTATGGCCCAGGCCGATTTTCGTTCAACGTCAAGGGTGGTCGTTGCGAAGCCTGCCAAGGCGACGGCGTGATCAAGGTGGAGATGCATTTCCTGCCGGACGTCTATGTGCCATGTGATGTGTGCCACGGCAAACGTTACAACCGCGAAACCTTAGAAGTCCATTACAAGGGTAAGAACATCACTGAAGTATTGGCGATGACCGTTGAAAACGCCTACGAGTTTTTCAAGCCTGTGCCAGTGGTTGCGAAAAAACTGCAGACGCTGCTGGATGTTGGACTGGGCTACATTCGGCTTGGTCAAAGCGCCACAACTCTCTCGGGCGGGGAGGCGCAGCGCGTAAAACTCTCGCTAGAACTCTCTAAACGCGATACCGGCAAAACACTTTTCATTCTTGACGAGCCAACCACGGGATTACATTTCGCCGATATTGATTTGTTGTTGAAGGTATTGCACCGACTGCGTGATCACGGCAACACGGTTGTCGTCATCGAACATAATCTTGACGTGATTCGAACGGCCGATTGGGTTATCGAGTTGGGACCGGAAGGCGGCGACGGTGGCGGCATGATCCTATGTGAGGGGCCGCCGACGATAATTGCGCAGCATAAGACAAGTTACACAGCGAAGTATCTTCGGCCAATGTTGGGCTTGAACGTCAGTAAACCTCTAGGCGTACCGAAGAAGACGGCAAATGCCTAGATTTGGCGGGCATCTTCGAGTATGTTGGCCCCAAACGGCCTGTCACTGCTCGCGTTTAAGAATTCAAACCTTATGAGTCCTCGCGAACTGTTACTCGATAGTTTTCGTGCCGCATTAGCGGCTGCTGATCCACTTCAAATCGTGCCGAAGCACCTGCCGACGCCACCAATTTCTGGCAAAACCATCGTCGTTGGCGCGGGCAAAGCAGCCGCAGCGATGGCCAAGGCGGTTGAGGATAACTGGCCGCTCACAGCCGATCTGCAAGGGCTAGTAATTACACGGTATGCGCACGGTTATGCAGACGCCGCGAGCCTGAATCGAATCCGCGTTGTGGAGGCCGGTCACCCTGTTCCGGACGATTCCGGCGAACGCGCCGCCCAGCAGATACTCGCCCTCGCCCGTTCCGCGCAACCCGAAGACCTGTTTCTGGTTCTTATCTCAGGCGGAGGTTCGAGCCTGCTGTCGTTGCCAGCGGGCGAAGTCACGATGGCAGAGCTCAAAGCGGTGACCAGAGCGCTGCTCAGCAGCGGCGCGCCAATCCAGGAAATGAACATCGTGCGCAAACATCTCTCGGCCATCCAGGGCGGGAGGCTGGCTGCGGCAACACCCGCCCGAGTTGTTGCGCTGATTGTTTCCGACGTGACGGGCGACGATCCATCGGCGATTGCCTCCGGCCCAACGGCACCAGACCTCTCCACCTATCAAGATGCACTCGACATCCTCAACCGCTATCACATCATGCCACCGATTTCGATCGCAAGGCATCTGTCGAAAGGTGCGCGCGGCGAGATGGCGGAAACACTAAAGCCCGCTGACCCGGTCTTTTGCCGTGTTGACAATCGTGTGATCGCCACCGCCTATCAAAGTCTTTCCATGGCGGCGGCATTTTTCCAGCAGCATGGCATTACGCCGATGATCTTGGGCGATAGCGTTACCGGTGAGGCTCGCGAAGTCGCAAAAGTCTATGCAGCGCTGGCGCGGCAGATTCAACAGCACTATCATCCCCTCAAACCGCCGGTCGCACTGATCTCTGGTGGCGAATGTACGGTTACACTGGCAGCAGGAAATCAGGGGCGCGGTGGGCGGTGTTCCGAGTTTTTGTTGTCACTGGCGATCAGTCTAGGCGGGCTACAGCATATAGCGGCGATCGCCTGTGATACGGATGGCATCGACGGCTCCGAGCAAAACGCCGGTGCCATTCTTACCGATCAGTCACTAATGCGCGCACGCGCCATGGGGCGAAACGCTCAACAACTACTTGATGCCAACGATGCGTTTGGATTCTTTGCGCCGCTGGGCGACCTTGTGGTCACTGGGCCTACGCGTACCAACGTCAACGACTATCGCGCCATTCTGGTTTTATGATCGCCCTCGGAGCCCGCGTGTAATGCGTTGGCACCACGTGCCATCGGCCTTGGAGATCCACACGCGGTGCCAGTACGCCCCGGCCAGACGACCACTTGGCTATACTCTTCCGGTGATGCCGGTGCTCGACATAGAGACAAGCCTACGATGGCGAATGACGGCTGGCGCTAGCCCCACTAGCGCTGCGGGCAGCTCTAGACGACTGTAGCGTAGATCAACGTTTTCGAGGGATAAAGATGAAATTCCGAATCATGGTGGTCGATGATCATGCGATTGTGTTGCATGGGCTAACACAACTCATCAACAGCTCAACAGACCTAGAAGTGACAATGCAAGCCCAGTCCGCAGAGTCCGCCCTGGCTATTCTGGCGTCCCATCCGTTGCCTGACTTGGTTGTTACGGATGTTTCCCTGCCGGGCCTGTCTGGATTTGACCTGACCAAAACACTCACCGCGCAACATCCGAACTTACCGATTTTGATCTTATCGATGCATGAGGAAATGGTGCACGGCGAGCGGGCGTTTCGAGCCGGCGCAAAAGGCTACCTCACTAAGCAAGAACCAACCGAGAAAGTCCTGTTTGCAATCCGCCGCATCCTTGGCGGGGAGAGATACCTCAGTGAACGCATGCAGTCACTACTACGCCGGAGTGCCCGCGACAAGTCAAAGATCGGAATTGTGTCAGTGCTATCCAGCCTGACTGATCGAGAGCATGAGATTTTCCGGCTTATAGGCATGGGAATGAGTTCCTCCGAGATTGCCGTAAAGCTCGAACGCAGCGTTAAAACCGTAGAGACCCACCGTGCGAATCTTAAGCTAAAACTTGGACTGCGGAAGGCCAGCGAATTGAATCGATTTGCCGCCAACTACGCAGACCGCGAACGAGTTTAGACAAAGTATTAACTTGTCATGGTTAAAAATTGGGTCGCTGGACGATTTGATTCGTATAACGGTGAGCGGCGATGAGTCCGTCGCGCTCTATGCCTACCTACCCGGAATGACGGTATAACGTTTCGGCAACCAATAGGTGCCGAGAATCGCGTTAACGTTTGGGAGTCAGAAAATCTACCTGCATCAATCGGATCGTAGTCCAGACGACAACGTGGCCGATCCCGGGCACGGCAGCTTAGCCTGAACATAATTGGTTTGCCAATCGCCCAGAGGCAACTTCCTTCTAAGCAACCGGCGGCCCATGAAACATTCAGGTTAGGTGCACAACCCTTGCAAAAACAAAAAGGCCGGCTTACGCCGGCCTTTATTCGTCTAAACCTAGTGATTTAAGCCGCTGCCTTTTCTTCGGCTTCAGGCGCTTCGCTTACAGCGGGACGATCAACCAGTTCAACAAGCGCCATCGGCGCGTTGTCGCCCTGACGAAAACCGAACTTCAAGATGCGCAGATATCCGCCGTTACGCTCTTTATAACGTGGGCCGAGTTCCGCGAACAGTTTGACAACCATGTCACGATCTCGCAGGCGGTCAAATGCCAAACGCTTGTTGGCCAACGTATCTTCTTTGGCAAGAGTGATTAGTGGCTCGGCGACGCGACGCAGTTCTTTGGCCTTCGGCAGAGTCGTCTTGATGACTTCATGCAGAAAAAGAGAGTTGGTCATGTTGCGCAACATCGCCAAACGATGTGAACTGGTTTTATTGAGTTTACGAAGACCGTGACGGTGACGCATAGTAAATTTCCTTTGTTCTCTTGGCCGCTTTGCTTAGTGGAACCTAAGCCAGCCTTGTTATCGTTATGGGTTATAGATATAAACCTACTTCATCACACCGGCAGTGGGCCAATTCTCTAGTTTCATGCCGAGTGTCAGCCCCTTGCTGGCGAGGACTTCCTTAATTTCGTTGAGCGATTTACGCCCCAAATTAGGCGTCTTTAGCAACTCGTTCTCGGTGCGCTGAATCAAATCACCGATGTAGTAAATGTTCTCGGCCTTGAGGCAATTCGCCGAGCGCACGGTAAGTTCAAGGTCGTCGACCGGCTGCAGCAGAATCGGATCCACTTGCGGTGACTTTGCCTCCTCAGCCTGCATCGGCGTACCCTGAAGGTCGGCGAAGACGGACAACTGGTCGACCAACACGCGTGCAGCGTAGCGTACTGCTTCTTCCGGCTCAATCGAACCGTTGGTTTCAATATCCATTACCAAACGGTCAAGATCGGTGCGCTGCTCAACACGCGCACTTTCCACTGCGTATGAAACACGGCGCACTGGTGAGTAGGAGGCATCAAGAAGAATCGAGCCAATAGTGCGGCTTTCATCGTTGCGGCGCGCTGTTGCGGCAACATAGCCTCGACCTTTTTCAACTTTGATCTGCATGTCGATTTTGCCGCCAGCCGTTAAGTTGGCAATGACGTGGTCGGGATTCACGATCTCAACGTCGTGCGACTGCTCGATATCGGCACCGGTGACTGGTCCGGGCGTTGACTTCTTTAACTTTAGCGTGGTGTCTGTGCGATTGTGCAACTTCAACACCAATCCCTTTAGGTTCAACAGAATATCAACGACGTCTTCCTGCACCCCCTCGATGGTGGAGTATTCATGCAATACCCCAGAAATCTTGACTTCAGTTGGTGCATAACCAGGCATGGAGGACAAAAGGATGCGGCGAAGCGCATTACCAAGGGTGTGGCCATAACCGCGCTCAAACGGCTCCATCACGACTTTTGCGTGAGCTGGAGAAATGTTTTCGACGTCGATGATGCGCGGCTTCAGAAAAGTCGTGGCATTGCTTTGCATTGACGAGGGCCTCTATAGATTAACGCGCGCCGTGGCGTCCCACGGCGCGGGAATGAAACGGATTACTTCGAGTAAAGTTCGACGACGAGTTGCTCGTTGATATCTGCAGCAAACTCTTGACGATCCGGCAGCGCTTTGAACACACCAGCGAATTTCTTTATGTCGACTTCTACCCAATTCGGGAAACCATTGGCTTCAGCAAGCTTGAGTGCATCTTGAACGCGCAACTGCTTTTGCGCTTTTTCTTTCAGCGACACAACATCATTTGGCTTCAACAGAAAAGACGGAATATTCACCGATTTACCGTTGACCAAAACACCGCAGTGGCTCACCAACTGGCGCGCCTCGGCACGAGTAGAACCAAACCCCATACGATAGACGGCATTATCTAGGCGAGACTCAAGCAATTGCAGGAGGTTCTCACCGGTAGCCCCTTTACGGCGCTCGGCTTCTGCGAAGTAGGTACGGAACTGGCGCTCAAGCACACCATACATCCGGCGAATTTTCTGCTTCTCGCGAAGCTGCGTACCATATTCAGACACGCGCGACTGTTTCGCGCCGTGTTGCCCGGGACGCGATTCAAGTTTGCACTTCGAGTCCAGCGGACGACGTGCGCTCTTCAGGAAAAGATCAGTGCCCTCGCGACGCGAGAGTTTGCATTTAGGACCAATATAACGTGCCATGTGGATATCTCTTTTGCGAATTACATGCGACGACGCTTGGGTGGACGACAGCCGTTGTGCGGAACTGGCGTCACGTCGGCAATCGACATAATTTTGATTCCCAATGCGTTCAGCGCGCGAACAGCGGACTCACGACCGGGGCCCGGCCCCTTGATGCGAACTTCAAGGTTCTTGATGCCACATTCCTGTGCAGCTTTGCCCGCAGCCTCGGCCGCGATCTGTGCTGCAAACGGAGTGGACTTCCTTGAGCCTTTAAAGCCAGCGCCACCTGACGTCGCCCACGACAACGCATTGCCTTGTCGGTCGGTGATCGTGATGATAGTGTTGTTGAACGATGCGTGGATATGTGCGATACCTTCCGACACATTCTTTTTAACTTTCTTGCGGACGCGTGTTGCTGCAGCAGTCGGTTTAACCATTGTGTGTACCTCGTTTCCGAAACTCTATTTCGCTAGGCGAACAGCTTTGCGTGGTCCCTTACGGGTGCGCGCGTTGGTGCGAGTGCGCTGACCACGAACCGGCAAACCCTTGCGATGACGGGTGCCGCGATAACAACCAAGATCCATCAGACGCTTGATTGACATCGAAATTTCACGACGCAAATCGCCCTCGACGGTGACTTTGCCAATCTGCTCGCGCAGTTTGTCCATGTCGCTGTCGTTCAGATCCTTGATCTTGGCTGAACCGCTTACACCGGCAGCCTTGCAAATTCTCTGTGCAGTGTGTCGGCCAATGCCATAAATCGCAGTGAGGGCGACTTCTGCATGTTGATGATTGGGGATGTTTACACCAGCAATACGTGCCATGATGATTAACCTTTAGCCTTGACGTTGCTTATGACGCGGATCTTTACAAATGACGCGCAAAACACCCTTGCGGCGCACCAACTTGCAATTGCGACAGATTTTTTTGACAGATGCCTGAACTCGCATTTCTTTCTCCTTGCTCTCCGACGCCTATTTGGCGCGGAAGGTAATACGTGCTTTCGTTAAATCGTAGGGCGAAATTTCAACAGTGACTTTGTCCCCCGGCAATATGCGGATGTAGTGCATACGCATCTTTCCAGAGATGTGCCCCAACACGACATGCCCGTTTTCCAACTTAACCCGGAACATTGCATTCGGCAATGTTTCCTGGATTACACCCTGCATTTCAATCGTTTCTTCTTTTGACATTAATCTATGACCATTCCCTTTTCGCTATAGCTTACCGAACAGGGAAGCCTGCGCCGCCTTTGAAGTTCGCCTTCTTGAGCAGGCTTTCATACTGGTGAGACATCAAATACGCCTGCATCTGCGCCATGAAATCCATCGTCGTCACGACGATGATCAACAGCGAGGTTCCACCAAAGTAGAACGGCACATTCCAACGCATGTGCAAGAACTCCGGAAGCAGGCAGACTGAGGTGATATAGGCAGCGCCGACCAACGTAAGTCTCATCAAAATCTTGTCGATGTACCTTGCGGTTTGTTCGCCAGGACGAATACCAGGAACAAATGCACCGCTTTTCTTCAAGTTCTCTGCCGTTTCTTTGGAATTGAATACTAATGCCGTATAGAAAAAGCAGAAGAAAATTATCGCGGCAGCATAGAGCATTGTGTAAAGCGGCTGCCCCGGTGCTAGCGCTGCGCCCAAATCCTTCAGCCACACCATCTGATCACTTTGGCCAAACCAACCGGCAACAGTGGCAGGAAAAAGAATAATCGACGAGGCAAAAATCGGCGGAATCACACCAGCCATATTCAGCTTCAAGGGCAAATGTGACGCTTGTCCACCGTACAGCTTGTTACCAACCTGGCGTTTGGCATAGTTCACCAAAATCTTGCGCTGGCCGCGTTCAACAAAGACCACAAAGAACGTGACAAATACGACTAACGCCAAAATAAACAAAAACGCGGGAATGGACATCGTTCCGTTATTTACCAGCTCCATGGTTCCGCCAATAGCACCAGGCAAACCGGCGACGATACCGGCGAAGATGATCAACGAAATACCGTTGCCAATGCCGCGCTCCGTAATCTGCTCGCCAAGCCACATCAAGAACATTGTGCCACCAACCAACGTGGTCACAGTAACAAAACGGAACATCATCCCCGGGTCAACAACCAAACCTTGTTGCGACTCAAGCGCGATCGAAATGCCGACCGCCTGAAACAACGCAAGCGCCACCGTTCCATATCGCGTGTACTGCGTAATCTTCCTACGGCCTGCCTCACCCTCCTTTTTCAGCGCCTCAAGCTGCGGAGAGACAACCGTCAAAAGCTGCATGATGATGGACGCCGAAATATACGGCATGATGCCAAGCGCGAACACCGAGAAGCGTGACAAGGCACCGCCCGAGAACATGTTGAACATGGCAAAGATGCCGCCACCTTGCGCATCGAATAACTTGGCGAGTTGCACCGGGTCGATTCCCGGCACAGGAATATGCGTTCCGATGCGGAAGACAATTAATGCGAGCACCAAGAAAATCAAGCGACGCTTCAGGTCGCCCATCTTTCCGAACGCTGCTAATGGATTTGTAGCCAAACGTGTATCCCTAGTTCGCCGTCAATTACACAGCCTGCGAAGCTTCGATCTCGCCGCCAGCCGCTTCGATAGCAGCCCTTGCGCCTTTGGTCACGCCGATCCCAACGAGCTTGACCTTTTTGTCGATGCCACCCGACAGGAATACTTTTGCACCAAGCGCGCTAGGCGAAATAACATTCGCCTGTTTCAACACTGCGATGTCGATCGTGTCGACTGGCAACAGGGCTATTTCGGACAATCGCACCTGCGCGATGTCGTGACGAGTCAACGAAACAAAGCCGCGTTTTGGCAGGCGACGTTGCAGCGGCATTTGTCCGCCCTCAAAGCCAACCTTGTGAAAGCCACCAGAACGGGATTTCTGCCCTTTATGACCGCGACCAGCGGTCTTACCAAGACCCGAGCCGATACCGCGACCGACACGACGGCGAGGCTTCTTTGAACCCTCAGCGGGTTTAATGTCATTCAGATCCATGATTCTTAGCCTTCAACTTGGAGCATATAGCTCACTTTGTTGATCATGCCGCGATTTGCGGGTGTATCAATAACCGTGACGGTGTGATTAAGTCTCTTCAAGCCCAAGCCGCGGACACAAGCCTTGTGCGCCTCAAGACGGCCGATCATGCTTTTACGCAGCGTCACTTTGATGGTTTTCTGGTTGGTCATGCGATTTTCTCCAAGCGCCTCGATTAGCCCAAAATCTCTTCAACTGTTTTGCCGCGCTTCGCGGCGACTTCGGATGGGCGTGAAATTTGCGCAAGGCCGTCAAGGGTCGCGCGAACGACGTTGTATGGGTTGGTTGAGCCGTGACACTTTGCCGAGATGTTGGTGATACCCATTACCTCGAACACTGCGCGCATAGCACCACCTGCCTTGATACCGTTGCCTTCCGCAGCCGGTTGCATAAAAACTTTGGTGCCGCCATGCTTGCCGATGACTTCGTGATGAAGCGTGCCGTTTTTGAGCGGGATCTTCACGAGCTTGCGACGAGCCTGCTCCATTGCCTTCTGGACGGCGACGGGAACCTCTTTCGACTTACCCTTGCCCATACCGATGCGACCATCACCGTCACCAACCACCGTCAATGCGGCGAAGCCAAGAATACGACCGCCTTTTACGACTTTCGTGACTCGGTTAACCGAGATCATCTTTTCGCGGAGACCGTCGCCTTCTTTATCCTGAATTTCTGGTTTTGCCATTTGGACGTCCTTGACTAAAACTTGAGGCCGGCTTCACGCGCGGCATCTGCCAGCGCTTTCACGCGGCCGTGGTAAGCAAAACCAGCACGGTCGAACGCAACGTCCGAAACTCCGGCGGCTTTAGCGCGCTCAGCAATACGCTTGCCAACTTCCGCTGCGGCAGCCGCCGTAGCACCACTCTTCAACGCGGCACGCAACTCTTTTTCTGCGGTAGAAGCTGCAGCCAGAACTTTCGCCCCAGTGGCGTCTATCACCTGCGCGTAAATATGCGTATTGGTGCGGTGTACTGTCAAACGCACTGCCTTTAAACGCGCGATGGTTGCGCGGGTTTTTGCGGCGCGACGCAGACGAGATTGCTTTTTGTCGATCATGATCGAATTCCTTACTTCTTCTTCGTCTCTTTAAGAACGATGACTTCGTCCGAGTAACGCACGCCCTTACCCTTGTAGGGCTCTGGCGGACGATAACCACGCACGATGGCGGCGACTTGCCCAACTTTCTGCTTGTCAACGCCCTTCAAAATGATTTCCGTCGGCGTCGGCGTTTCCGCCTTGACACCTTCAGGCATATCGTGGACGACCGGATGCGAATAGCCCAACGCCAAGTTCAACTTGGTACCTTGCGCTGCGGCCTTGTAACCCACGCCAACGAGCGTCAACTTGCGCTCAAAACCTTTGTCTACGCCATGAACCATGTTTGCCAACAACGCACGCATCGTTCCAGACATGGCATTTGCAGCCTGCGTATCATTCGCAGCTTCCAACACCAGCTTGTCGCCATCACGCTTGATGTTGACGAGCGAAGTTGCGGCCTGCTTCAAGACGCCCAACGGGCCCTTGACAGTTATTTCGTCAGCCGCAAGTGTCACCTCGACCTTTGCGGGAACAGTGATGGGGAGCTTACCAACACGTGACATTTATTCTCTCCTTACACCACGATGCAAATAACTTCACCACCAACACCGGCAGCGCGTGCTTTGCGATCGGTCATGACGCCGCGGGAGGTGGAAACAATAGCCACACCGAGGCCGTTCATGACTGGTTTGATATCTTCACGCCCGCGGTAAATCCGCAGACCAGGACGGGAAACGCGCTCGATCTTTTCGATCACCGGCTTACCCGCGTAGTACTTGAGACCAACATTCAGCTCAGACTTGCCGTCGACCGTGCGCACATCAAAGCCTTCGATGTAGCCTTCGTCTTTCAGCACATTTGCGATTGCAACCTTCACTTTAGAAGATGGCATCGTTACATCAATTTTTTCCGACTGCTGCGCATTACGAATGCGGGTCAACATATCGGCGATCGGGTCACTCATGCTCATAATTTATCTCCGCCCCACTTCTCGCTACCAGCTAGCTTTAACCAAGCCCGGCACTTCGCCGCGCATGGCAATTTCACGCAACTTGTTACGACCCAAACCAAACTTGCTATAGACGCCGCGCGGACGACCGGTGATCGCACAACGATTGCGGAGGCGAGTTGGATTGGAGTTTCGCGGAAGCGCCTGCAACTTCAGACGCGCCTGATAACGATCTTCATCAGAGGCACCCTGATCGTCGATGATCTTAAGAAGCGCCTCGCGCTTCGCCTTGAATTTCGCCACGAGCTTTTCGCGCTTGGCTTGACGGTTGATCACTGCAAGTTTAGCCATGCCCTTAACCCCTGAATGGAAACTTGAATGCAGCGAGAAGCGCCTTGGCTTCCGCGTCATTCTTTGCGGTCGTAGTAATCGAAATATTCATGCCGCGAATCGCATCAATCTTGTCGTATTCGATTTCCGGGAAAATAATCTGCTCTTTCACACCCATGT
The DNA here is from genome assembly GCA_040379385.1 of Burkholderiales bacterium. Classification (GTDB taxonomy): domain Bacteria; phylum Pseudomonadota; class Gammaproteobacteria; order Burkholderiales; family Usitatibacteraceae; genus UKL13-2. The sequence continues at coordinate 14,027 of JBEILF010000044.1, forward strand.
TGAAGTTACCACGGCCATCAAAGGAGCGACCGGAGATACCACGGAAGTCACGAACGCGCGGCAATGAAACGGTAATCAGGCGATCAAGAAATTCGTACATGCGGTTTGCGCGCAATGTCACCATACAGCCAATCGGATAGCCATCACGAATCTTAAAGCCAGCGATCGACTTCTTTGACTTGGTTACGACGGGCTTTTGACCGGCGATCTTCGTCATGTCGCCGACAGCATGTTCCATGATCTTCTTGTCTGCCACCGCTTCACCGACACCCATATTGAGGGTGATTTTGGTGATACGGGGCACTTCCATCACGGACTTGTAGCCGAAATCCTGCATCAACTTCGGCACAACGGTTTCTTTGTAAAACGATTGGAGTCGAGCCATGTTAAGCGCCTCCTTAAGCGTCGATTTGTTCGCCATTGGAAGCAAACACGCGCACCTTGCGCTTATCGCCCAACGTCTTAAATCCGACGCGATCCGCTTTTCCGGAGGTCGGGTTGAAAATGGCAACGTTGGAAAGATGAATAGACATCTCTTTTTCAACGATGCCGCCGGTGGTGCCCTTCATCGGGTTTGGCTTGGTGTGTTTCTTCACCCGGTTGATGCCCTCAACCAGCACACGCTCAGTCTCAAGGATCATCGATAGCACCGTTCCGCGCTTGCCTTTGTCCTTACCGGTGATGACGACCACCTGGTCGCCTTTGCGTATCTTGTTCATAGCGTATTTTTCCTTCGCGTCCCTACAGCACTTCGGGGGCCAGCGACACGATCTTCATGAACTTTTCGGTACGCAATTCGCGCGTCACTGGTCCAAAGATACGAGTGCCGATCGGCTCAAGCTTTGCGTTCAACAAAACCGCAGCATTGCCGTCGAATTTGATCAACGACCCGTCGTTACGACGAACACCCTTGGCGGTACGCACCACCACGGCGTTATAGACCTCGCCTTTTTTGACGCGTCCGCGCGGCTGCGCTGATTTGATACTGACTTTGATGACATCACCAACGCCCGCGTAGCGACGCTTGGAGCCGCCAAGGACTTTGATACACATCACCGAACGCGCGCCGGTGTTATCGGCCACGTCGAGAATCGACTGCATCTGAATCATTTTTTTTCTCCAACTTACCCGCCACAGATGGCAGCCAGTTTTGGATCCGTCTTATGTCCTCGCACCCGACTCGGAGCCCCGAAGCAAATGCGCTGACAGGTTAGAAAGCTTCTTTTGCCTGATCGCTTAAAGCACTCTTACAAGTGCGGCTTGTGCAGACTTTCAGGCGGCAGGATCAGACAGCACCCTGTTTGTGCAGACTTTCAGCCGACATAGCCACGGCCGAAGCAGCGAAGTCCGCCAGTATACGCTGAAGTTAAGCCGCATAGCAAGTGTTTTGCTTGGATTATTCAACGGTTGGCCTATCGCGGCGGATGTCAATGCGGGGGGGATGGGTGGAAACACCAGTGTCGAGCTACATTCCCGCAGGTGCGCGCTACACAGCAGTCATACCGCCATCGACCGACAGAACTTGGCCTGTTACATAGCTGGCAGCATCAGAGGCAAGAAAGATGGCCGGCCCCATCAGATCTTCTTCACCGCCCAGCCGCCCTAGGGGTGTCATCGCAATGATCTGGGTTTCGATCACCTGCAAAACCCCGGCGCTCATCTTTGAGGGGAAAAATCCCGGCGCAAGTGCATTCACCCGGATGCCATACTTTGCCCATTCGGCCGCCAATGCACGTGTCATGTTGATCAAGCCACCCTTGCTGGTATTGTAAGCGAGGGTTTGCATCGGGCCCAGTTGGCCGCGCAGGCCCGCGACTGACGCGACGTTGATGATCGAGCCGCAACGCTTCGGGATCATGGATTTCGCTCCAACCTGTTGAGTGACCAGCCACGAGCCGGTGAGATTGGTGGCGATGATCTTGTTCCAAGCCTCAAGCGGGTAGGTCTCGGCTGGCGCGCCCCACGATGCTCCAGCGTTGTTCATCAAGATATCGATTTTGCCAAAGTGCCTCAATACCGCATCGACCATGGGTTCGATGGTTTCTGGTTTGGCAAGGTCGCTCTCCACAATGAATACGTCGAACCCCAGCGTGGCCAGCTCTGCCCTTGCCTGCTCCAGCTCACTACTTTTGCGGGCCGTAAGGGCAAGCTTGGCACCCTGGGCACCGTAGCCCTTGGCGATTTGCAGACCCAACCCGCGCGAGCCACCGGTGATCAGTGCCACTCGGTCGGATAAATCGAAGAGTTGATTGGCGGTCATGATTGTTTTCCTGCATTAGTTTACGGTTAAATTCACGCCTCGCGCCTAGCCTGAATATTTCATGGGTCGCCGGTTGCTTAGAAGGACGTTGCCTCTGGGCGATTGGACGGCAATTTTGCGCCTTGCTGCCGAAGCATAGCCCGCTATGCTGTGGTCGGTCAGGCAAAAAACCGCTCGCCTGTTCACCTACTCGCCCGCTTTCGAACGCGCCCCCTTGAAATGTTCAGGCTGGGTAGCGATTGAAAAAGCAAACTATCCGAGCGGTGGGCGTTTACAGACATTTATTGCCGAAAACACCCGCCGAAAAAGGGGTTTCACTTTCTTAATACGGGCTTAACGGGTCGTCTAAAACAGCTCGCTTGTGCCGGGTTGCCACTTTACCCCCAAGCATTGAAAGTGCCACCGCCTCCGCTATCTTGATGCCGTCAACGCCCGCGCTCATGATGCCTCCCGCGTATCCCGCCCCTTCTCCCGCCGGGAACAATCCTGCGGTGTTGACACTTTGAAAATTATCGTCGCGCCGCGTAATCCGGATGGGCGATGACGTTCTTGTCTCAACCCCTGTCAGCACTGCCTCATGCATCGCAAAACCAGAAATCTGTTTGTCAAAAGCCGGCAGCGCCTCTCGCACAGCCTCGATGACAAAGGCCGGTACACAAAGCGACAGATCCGTCATCTTTACACCCGGTTTGTACGAAGGCAGAACTGACCCAAGAGCAGTTGAGGCACGCCCTTGGAGGAAGTCACCAACAAGTTGCGCAGGAGCGCTGTAGTTTTCGCCTCCCGCGACAAACGCAGCCGACTCCCAGCGCCGTTGAAAGTCAATGCCGGCAAGAACCTCGTCCGGATAATCCACCGCCGGTGTGATGCCAACAACGATTCCCGCATTGGCGTTGCGTTCGGTACGCGAGTATTGGCTCATGCCGTTGGTCACTACGCGGCCAACTTCAGATGTTGCGGCCACCACCGTCCCCCCTGGGCACATACAAAAACTGTAAACACTGCGCCCGTTCGAGGCATGGTGTACCAATTTGTAGTCGGCGGCACCTAACATCTGATTTCCAGCGCTCGGACCGAAGCGTGCGCGGTCGATCATGCCCTGAGGATGTTCGATGCGAAAGCCAATCGAAAACGGTTTGGCTTCAACAAACACACCGCGCTCGCGCAGTGTTTGAAAGGTGTCGCGAGCGCTGTGGCCGATCGCCAATACGAGGTGGTCCGTCTTGATC
>JBEILF010000045.1:0-17287 GCA_040379385.1 Burkholderiales bacterium
ATGCTGCTAATGATCGATAACTATGATTCGTTTACCTTCAACCTCGTGCAGTATCTTGGGGAGCTGGGTGAGGACGTACTCGTGAAGCGCAATGATGAAGTCACGCTTGGCGAAATCGAGAAACTTGCGCCGGCAAAGATCGTAATTTCTCCGGGACCTTGTTCACCCAGCGAGGCCGGCATATCTGTCGCCGTGATCAAAAAATTCGCGGGAAGAATCCCGCTGCTTGGCGTATGCTTGGGTCATCAGGCCATCGGGCAAGCCTTCGGCGGTCGAATTGTTCACGCCAAGACGTTAATGCACGGCAAGACTTCCCAAGTGACTCACACTGGGCAAGGAGTGTTTGCTGCGTTACCTACACCGTTTCGTGCAACGCGTTATCACTCGCTGGTCATCGAGCGCGCATCGTGTCCCGATTGTCTTGAGATTACCGCCTGGACGGACGACGCGGAGATCATGGGTGTCCGTCACAAGTCCATGCCAATCGAGGGCGTGCAATTCCACCCTGAATCGATCATGACCGAACACGGGCATCAATTGCTCGGAAATTTTTTGAAGGCCCATTGAGCGAAAAAGTCGAAAGCGATCCATGTTTACACCGCAAGAAGCCATTAACCGACTTTCCGATAAACGAGAGATTTTTTTCGATGAGATGCTTGACCTGTTCCGCCAGGTGATGGAAGGCAAGGTCACCCCGGTTCAATTGTCGGCCATTTTGATGGGCTTGCACGTGAAGTCGGAGTCAGTATCCGAAATCGCCGCCGCCGCCCAAGTGATGCGTGAATTTGCGACGAAGGTCGCCGTGAGTGACGCCACGCATCTTGTTGATACCTGCGGAACTGGTGGCGACAAAGCGCATACTTTTAATATCTCCACCACTGCCGCGTTTGTGGCCGCTGCTGCTGGCGCTAAAGTGGCGAAACACGGCGGTCGATCTGTTTCGTCCAAGTCGGGCAGTGCCGATGTGCTCGAGGCGCTGGGGGTGAATCTCGCCCTGACGCCAGCACAAGTTGCTGAGGCCATTGAAAAGGTTGGTATCGGGTTCATGTTTGCGCCGAGTCACCACCCGGCGATGAAATACGCCGCCCCCGTGCGCAAGGAGTTGGGCATGCGGACCATCCTCAATATCTTGGGGCCACTAACCAACCCTGCCGGTGCACCTAACCAAGTGATGGGTGTTTTTCACCCTGACCTTGTCGGCATTCAAGCCCGCGTGTTGAAGCAGTTGGGTGCCAGACACGTGATGGTGGTGCATGGCGAAGATGGATTGGACGAAATTACCCTAACGGGGAAAACGCAGGTCGCCGAGCTCAAGCACGGTTTTGTGACCGAATTTATGATCGAGCCAAAACAGTTTGGCTTGGACTTGGCATCGGTCGACACCATTCGGGCCGTGGACGCCGACACCTCAAAGTCAATGTTGCTCGACGTTCTCAACAATAAGGCGGGGCCGGCCAAAGACATTGTGATGCTCAATGCCGGGGCGGCGATTTATGTCGCCGGCCTCGCGACTGACCTGTGGGGCGGTGTTGCGCGCGCGCGTGAAATGATTGAGAGGGGATTGGCGCGAAAGAAGCTCGATGAGTTGGTTGGGTTTACCACAGCCCTCGTGCCAACGACGCAGAAAAGATGAGAAATATCCTCGAAGAGATACTGTGGAAAAAACGTCGAGAGGTCGAGGTGGCGGCGCGCAAGATTTCGCTTGCTGCGCTTCAGGACGGCATCGAGCGTCTGCCGCCAACACGCGATTTTGTCGGTGCGCTGCGGGCAAAACACGCGGCTGGCCGCGCCGCAGTAATTGCCGAGATTAAGAAGAAGAGCCCATCGGCCGGGCAGTTTCGGCGCGATGGCGACTTTAATCCCGCACGGTTTGCAGCAAGTTACGAGGCACACGGGGCAGCATGTTTGTCGGTGCTGACCGACCAAGATTTTTTTGGCGGGTGCGCCGCCGACCTAGTCGCGGCACGAGCAGCGTGTGCTATACCCGTTTTGCGCAAGGACTTTATCGTCGACCCGTATCAGATCTACGAAGCGCGGGCGATGGGTGCTGACGGGGTGTTGTTCATCATGGACGCGGTGCCGATCGACGAATTTTTGCGGCTCGAAGAACTTGCCACTGCTCTTGGGCTTGCTGTGTTGGCAGAGTCACACAATGCGGCGCAGCTGCAGCAGGCACTCTTGCTCGAAACACCCCTGATTGGCATTAACAATCGAGACTTAACGCGCTTTAAGACGGATCTTGAGACGACCAGAAATCTCGCACCGTTGGTGCCCGAATCGCGTATCGTTATCACCGAAAGCGGAATCGAGACCCGTCAAGCTGTTGATTTTATGAGAACAAATAATGTCAACACGTTTTTGGTGGGTGGCGCGTTGATGCGTGAGGAAGACCCGGGCGCAGCGTTCGCGTCTCTTTTCCCAAACTAACTGGAGGCTTTGCACACGCCTCACGGGCCGACATGACAGGGTGATGACCCGACCCAAAGGCAGGGATGGCGTGTTGTATTGGCGCAACATGCAGCGGGTGCGGGGGCAATTTTCATAGTGTGAGCTTGAGAGAACCTGCCGCTTTTGGCAAACTACCGGTAGCTTCTCGAAAGAACTCATTCATGCGGAGAAGTCGCGTCGGTCCGAATTGAACGCTGGAAACACAACGTGGCGGTCGGCGACAGCTCCAGCCTAGAGGTTTGCATTACACGCGGTAACTAGAAATCAAACAGCCTCATCGTTAAACCCAAAGGAGATTTTTGATGAACAAGAAACTAATCGCTCTTGCAGTTGCTGGTGCCACATTGGCTCCGGCTGCAATGGCGCAGACCGCTAACCCGGTCACACTGTATGGCCGCATCTGGGTGGCGTTTGAAAACGTCAAGGCCGATGGTGGCAGAGCGGCTCCTATCGGCAGCCGTAACCGCGTGAGCAACAATGGATCGTCACTGATTGGGTTTCGTGGCACGGAAGATTTGGGCGGCGGTTTGAAGGCCTTCTTCCAATTAGAAACAGAAGTGCGCCCAGACCAGAATGACTCACCTTTCTCTAATCGCAACAGCGGTGTGGGTTTGCAAGGTAACTTCGGTAGCGTGTTGTTGGGTCGTTGGGACACCCCGTTCAAGCTCGCTAATTCATCGATAGACCCGTTCGGCACGACCACCATCGCTGGCTTCACCTCGGCGATGAGTGACCGTGGCAACTTTGACCGCCGCGAGCAAAACGTTGTTCAGTACTGGTCGCCAAATTTCTCAGGATTGACTTTCCGCGCCAGCTATTCGGCGAACGAAGGCAAGACAGCGACGGTTAATCCTGTCGTGACGTCGATGAGTGCTGTCTACGTTCAAGGTCCGATTTATTTGTCGACCGCTTGGGAGAAGCATAAGGACATCTTCAGGAGTTATGCAAACTACAGCACCGTACCGGGTTTGGGCGCAGCCTTTAACGGTGCAGCCAATCCATTATCTGGTGCTGACGAAACAGGTGTTTCGTTGGGTGGTCACGTGACATTTGGCCCGGTGCGCGTTGGTGCATTGATCCAGAATTTCAAGAAGACCGGTGGCGGCACAACCGTGACTTCCGATCAAAAATCGCAAATGTTCAACCTGATCTATACCGCTGGCAAGAACCAGTTCGTGTATCAGTTGCAGCGTTCGAAAGATGGCGCAACCCGTGCAACGGCAGCAACGGCGGTGACTGAGCCAGATACCAAAGTGAACTCCATTGCTCACCTGTATAACTTCTCGCGTCGCACCACGTTGTTTACCATCTACACGATGACCAAGAACAATGTAAACGGTTTAGGTAACTTCGGTGCAAACACTTTGACCATTTCGCCTGACCAAGATCCACGTGGTTTCTCAATCGGCTTGCGGCACACGTTCTAAATTGCACTAAGTCGTAGGGCATCGCGAAAAGATGTTCAGCGGGCACCCTCGGGTGCCCGTTTTGTTTTGTAAAATGCATTGATGAAGTTGATCGACAGCCTGATTTGTGAGTTGGATGCGGGGTTGCGCAATGTGTTTGCCAAACCCGTTGCTTCTCGGCCTTTACCAGTCGGGCAGGGTGCGCCTGAGACCGCGCCGATGGCAGCCGCAGATTCCGCCGAGAGTATGCGTCTCATGCGCGTCAATCACGTGGGAGAAGTGTGTGCCCAGGCGCTTTATCAGGGCCAGCTCGCCGTTGCCCGTAATCCACAAACGCGCGCAATACTCGAACATGCGGCGCGGGAAGAACGCGACCATCTGGCTTGGTGTGCAAGCCGAGTGGCTGAACTTGGCGGAAAAACCAGCGTCTTGAGTCCACTCTTTTACGCTGGCGCTTGGACGATGGGCGTGGTGTCTGGGCTCGCCGGTGATAAGTGGAGCATGGGCTTCCTGGTGGAAACTGAGCGGCAGGTGGAGACACATTTGGACCAGCACCTTGCTGCACTGCCAGTAACCGATTACCGTACAAGGGCAATTGTTGAGCGCATGCGTCTGGATGAAATTGAACATGGCAACAGCGGAGAGGCCGCTGGTGCAATGCCGCTACCGTTGCCGATCAAAGTTGCTATGCGCGCCTCATCGCGAATCATGACCGCTACCACTTATTGGGTCTAAGGATGACGGTCGCGCGAGTAGGGTCAACATAAGCGTAAGAACGGGCACCGATAAGGGCTACCACTTTCGCTAACCCTCGATCAGTTCGAAATCGTGGGTAATGTTTGCGGTCTTGGCGAGCATCGCCGAGGCAGAACAGTAGACCTTGGCCGATAATGAGATGGCGCGCGCAACCTTGGCAGCGTCTAAGTTTTTGCCCGTGACTACAAAGTGGAAGTGTATGCGAGTAAACACTTTCGGATCTGTCTTTGCACGTTCGGCATCTACGTCGACGTAACAGTCGGTGACCTGTTGCCGCGCTTTTTTCAGGATGAGGATAACGTCGATCGCGCTGCATGCGCCGGTGCCCGCGAGCACCGCCTCCATTGGCCGTGGCCCAAGGTTGTTGCCGCCTACGTCCGGCGAACCGTCCATCATGAATTTATGGCCGGAATCCGTTTCGGCTTCAAAAGCAACGTTATGCTGCCATCGAATGCGTGTTTTCATGGTGAACACCTTAGGTTATGGTTAACGTCAACACAGTTGGATTTAAGTTGACGGCATGCTATTGAATACACTAGAATTTTGGGTTCTGCCAGTCGTTTATCCCCGTGCGCGGTTACCAGCGCAACTAACGAGTCCGATAGTCAGGTGAGGTTGCGACGGAACCGCAACCGGGCCGGATGGACAGAGCCGAAACCGATTATTTAAGTGAGTACATTATGAAGACCTTTTCCGCCAAACCGCATGAGGTGGTACACGATTGGTTGCACGTTGACGCAACTGACAAAGTGTTGGGCCGTTTGGCCGCAGAAGTTGCTAGCCGCCTGCGTGGCAAACACAAGCCGGAATACACCCCGCACGTTGACACGGGTGATTTCATCGTTGTGACCAACGTTGAAAAATTGCGCGTCACTGGCAACAAAGCAGAAAACAAAACTTACCACCGTCACACTGGCTATCCAGGCGGTATCTACGAAACAAATTTCAACAAGCTGCAACAAAAACATCCTGAGCGCGTCCTTGAAAAGGCCGTCAAAGGCATGTTGCCAAAAGGACCGCTCGGCTACGCGATGATCAAGAAACTCAAGATCTATGCTGGCAATTCGCATCCACACGCTGCGCAGCAACCCAAAGAACTCTCGATTTAAGGAACCCGAAAATGGTCGGTAAATATCACTATGGTACGGGTCGCCGCAAAAGCGCGGTTGCACGAGTTTTCATCAAGCGCGGCAATGGCAATATTGTTGTCAATAACAAGCCAATCGACATCTATTTTTCTCGGGAGACCGGTCGCATGGTCGTCCGGCAGCCGCTAGAGTTGACGGGAAACGCCGATACGTTTGACATCATGGTCAACGTTTTTGGAGGTGGCGAATCCGGGCAGGCTGGCGCTGTACGTCACGGTATTACCCGGGCACTTATCGATTTCGACGCAACTTTGAAGTCGCAGTTGTCAAAAGCGGGATTGGTCACGCGCGATGCACGCGAAGTGGAACGCAAAAAAGTTGGATTGCACAAAGCCCGTCGTCGCAAGCAGTTCTCCAAGCGTTGATTGGGGATTCGGCAACGTGGAAACAATGCAAAAAGCCGCTTTATGCGGCTTTTTCGACTTCGAGGTGCAAGCTTTTGCCGCGTCACAACGACTATGATCGCCTTGTCGTCCTGTGGTCGCATTCATTTCGCTCAACAAGGCAGCGATACTGACCAAACATGCTGAGCCAGATGAAGTTACGCGGGTCTTGGCGCAAGATCCGCTCGAAAATAGGAATTCGCTCTGAAAAGTTGGCGATTCGATCACATGTACCGTGGTATGTGAAGATCGGTGGATATGGCTTGGTGATGGGGGTGGCCGGCGCGATTGCTTGGGTGATTGTTGACAATAGCTATAGGATCACAGGGTTTAACCGTGAAGAGGCCAAGGCGCAGATTGAAGCGCTGAAAGCAGAAAATTTTCGTCTCAAGCAAAGTTACGAGACGACTAAGTCCGCGCTGAATGAGAAAGAGAGTCAGCTAAAGGTGGAAACTGCGGCACAAGCTGAGCTGACGAAAAATCTGACGCAGCTTCAAGACGAGAACGCGGGGCTGAAGGAAGACCTCGGCTTTTTGCGCAACGTAATGTCTGCCGGGAGCGTTCCTGATGGCATTACTATCCAGAACTTTAAAGTAGAAGCCGATGCACTACCAAATGAATTCCGCTATCGACTGTTAGTAACGCAGGGCGGACAACGCAAGCAGGACTTTAAGGGCAAGGTGCAGGTCATCGCGCGGGTACAGGGGCCCGGTGGGGCGGCACCTATCGTACTGAGCTTTCCAGAAGAGGCCCAGTTACGCGCGGCAAGCGGTACAATCGAGTTCCGTTTTTACCAAAAAATTGACGGCAGGTTTAAAATTCCGGAAGGTTCGCAGTTAAAGAGTGTGCAGGTCCGAGTCTTGGCGCTCCCGAGCTATGAAGTTAGGGTGCAGCGTAGCCTCAACATGTAAGAATTAGCGAGGAGTTACCATGTTCAACGCAAAAACAAACAAGCCCAGCCCCATCGACAGCCTTATCGGTGCCGGTTCGGTGATTACGGGCGACATCCAATTTACGGGTGGCTTGCGCGTGGATGGCACGGTGAAAGGCAATATCAAAGCCGTTGGTGATAAACCCAGTACGCTGGTGCTATCGGAACTGGCGAAAATTGAGGGCGAAATTGAAGTCGCCCACGTTGTTGTAAATGGCTCCGTGGCTGGGCCAATCAAGGCTCGCGAGTACGTAGAGCTCATGCCAAAAGCTCGCGTGACCGGTGACGTGACCTACAAAATCATTGAGATCCATGTTGGTGCAGTGGTGATGGGGCGTATGGTGCATGAGTCTGATGCGCGCGCCAGTGATAAAGTCATTGAGTTCAAACCAGCACAAGGCGGAATCTAAACGTGATGCTCAATGATTAGCCTGCTGTCCCGAAATACTGAAGTAAGGAGATTTAAATGAATGATATGTCGATGATGCCCGCTCCCCTGGTGTTTTCTGATAGTGCGGCCGACAAAGTCAAGGCGCTTATTGTTGAAGAGGGCAATGATGACTTGAAGCTTCGCGTGTTCGTGACTGGCGGTGGGTGCTCCGGCCTGCAGTACGGCTTTACGTTTGATGAGATTTCTAACGAAGACGATACGGTCATGGAAAAGAATGGCGTCAAATTACTCATTGACCCGATGAGTTATCAGTACCTGATCGGAGCCGAGATCGACTACTCAGAAGGTCTTGAGGGTGCGCAGTTTGTGATCAAGAACCCAAATGCGAGCAGCACGTGCGGCTGCGGATCGTCCTTCTCCGTTTAGCGTGACTCGCCGTCCACCATAGGAGCCTTCGGGCTCCATTTTTTTATGAGGCCTGCCAGTCGTAAATCAGGGCGGTTAATAGAACCACTTTTACGCTTCGTCGCAAATTCATGGTGTGGCCCCGCCGAGCGGTGGACAGCGCCTTTGCAACACTCAGCCCGTCTTTCAGTCCGACCGAACTCGTCATCGTTATACACTATCAGGGAAGGAACCCCAATGCAGTCGTTTCCAAAGGCATCTTGCGATTCGTTGTTTCCGCTTGTTCATAAAGCCCTCCTCGCCGCAGTACTCACGACGCTGACAGCAGCCGCTATTGCGCAGGCACCTGCTGCAGCCCCAGCTGCTCCGCTCGGTGGGGCTTCGAGCGCACCAAGTGCGCCTGCGGTTGGTGCGTCAACGCCAAGCGCCCTGCGTCCTTTCCGCGACATCATCAAAGACGCGAAGGTAACGCTAGGGTTCTTTACGACCTACCAGAAAGATGAAAAAGTCTGGCTGGCGATTAAGCCGGAACAATTTGACAAGCCATTTTTCTTTACCTACAACATTCCGCAAAGCGTTGGAGAGCGTGGCCTGTATGGCTCGCAAATGGGTGGCGCTGAACTGGCGGTGTTCAAGAAGATTGGCAATCAGGTTCAACTTCTGGCGAAGAACGCCGAGTTTTATGCGACACCAGGAACGCCGCAAGCGCAGTTTGTCTCCGAGAGTTTTTCTGATTCATTACTCTCCAGCGCGGTCACGGTATCTGCAGCAGACCCCGAGTCCAAAGCGATTCTGATTGACGCGAGCGCCTTATTGTTTACCGATATCCCTGGCTATTTGACGCGTCTTGAGTTTGCCTACCGCATGCCGTTCGCGCTGGATACCCGCAACACCAGCTTTTCGCAAGTCACCAACAACGATATGATCACGGCGATGAAGGTGCAAGCACATTTCAGCGTGCCAAAACTATCGGCCCCGCCGCTCACACCTTCGCCGACGCCAATGCCCACGCCGCCGCAGGCAACACCAGACCCGCGCAGCTTGTTTGTCAGCTTCATGTATTCGTTTGCCAAGCTGCCGGATGAGCCGATGGCCCCCAGAATTGCTGACGAGCGCGTAGGTCATTTCGTGAGTACGCGGGTGAGTTATGACGAGGATTTATCTGCTAAAACGAAGCAGCATTTTGTGAAGCGTTGGCGGCTGGAGAAGAAGGATCCGGACGCGGTGATGTCGGAGCCGAAACAGCCGATCTTGTTTTGGTTGGACAAGAATATCCCAAGCAAATATCGCAAGTCGGTAGAGCTCGGTGTGCTCGAATGGAACAAGGCGTTTGAGAAGATTGGCTTTAAAAACGCAATTGTCGTTAAACACCAAACTGACAAAGACGCCTTCGATACGATGGATGCGCGTCATGCGTCCGTACGCTGGTTCACCGGTGCCGATGTTGGTTTTGCCATCGGACCATCGCACATGGACCCGCGCACCGGTGAAATCTTGGATGCGGACATAGGGATGTCAGATGTCTTTGGCCGTGGCGCCCGCCGACTGGTTGTCGAGGACATTGGCAAGCCGTTGGTGTTTGATGCGGCGCTGGCCGGAGCGATGGCACCATCTTTGAAACAGCAGGCTCTCTACATGCAGTGCAACTACATGTCGGAAAAGGCGCAAGACCTCAACTTTGCGATGGATGTTTTGGAAGCCCGCGGGTTGGACATGGACTCGCCGGAAGCTGAGAAACTCGCGCAAGCCTACGTGCTTGACGTCATCATGCACGAGGTGGGGCATACCCTCGGTTTCCGTCACAACTTCCGTTCATCGATGATATACACCACCAAACAAATCCAAGATCCGAACTTCACGAAAGTGAACGGCATCGCAGGATCGGTGATGGAATACAACCCGTTTAACCTGGCCCTTAACGGTGAGAAGCAGGGCGAATACGTCATGTCGACCCTTGGGCCTTATGATTATCTGGCGGTCGAATATGCTTACAAGCCGCTCGACCCCAAGACAGAGAAAGCCGATCTTGCCGCGATTGCAATGAAGGCAACAACGAATCCGTTGCTCGCCTATGCAACCGATGAGGACGCGATCGCAGGGATGGATCCCGAAGTCAACCAACGCGACTTAGGCGCGGATCCGATCGAGTACTACAAGAGGCGAATGAAGTTGACGCGTGAACTTTGGGATCGCGTGCAAACGCTACAGTTGAAGCCAGGCGAAAGTTATGAACGCCTGACCCGCTCCTTTTCATCCGGGTTCAGGTCGCTCAGCCAAATCACGCCTTCACTCGCCAAGTATGTTGGTGGTGTGAAACACGTGCGTGATCGTGCCGGCAGCCCCAATGCCCTCTATACGCCGACACCTGTGGCTAAACAACGCGAAGCGCTGCAACTGGTGACAGACGGTATCTTTAAGGTTGATAGTTTCAAATTCAAGCCCGAGTTTGTGTCGCGCCTGTCAATTGATCATTTTGATCGTTTGGGACCGGGTCGCGGCAATCCAGACGTTTCGATTGCCAACTCAGTGCTTAACTTGCAACGCGGGACGTTGGATATCTTGTACGCGGACGCAGTCGCACAGCGCCTCTTAGATAGCCAAGACAAGGTGGCAAAACCTGCTGATGCGATGAAGTTGTCCGAGGTGTATGAAACCCTGCAAAACGCGATTTGGTCAGAATTGCGCACCGGTGGCGACATCACCACTATGCGCCGGAACCTGCAACGCGAACATATCAAACGTATCGGCAATACGCTCACCCGTCCGGCGACGAATAGCCCTGCGGACGTTCGCAGTCTGATGCGCGACGGCGCTGTTCAGTTGCAGGCGCAAATCCGCGCGGCGATGGCAAAGCCGATGAGCAAGGAAGCCAAAGCGCACTTGGGAGAAAGCTTGAGCACGCTGACTGAAGCGTTGAAGGCATCTCTACAGCGCGCGGCAGCGTAACTGGCGGAAAAAAATTCGGGCGGACTGATCTGCCAGAATCCTTTATAATTCAAGGTCTTCGAATATACTAATCACTTTTAGGAGTCACCATGGCAGGCGAACGCAAGCGTACCCGCCGCAACACGCTAGAGCGTCGTTGCTTAGGCAAATACTTCAAACGTCTTTTCATCGGCGCAAACAAGTCGACGTTTAAGATGCTGGAAGCAATAAAGAAGAACTAGTAAGAAGAACTAGACTAATAAGAAGAACGAGTTTCTTCTGCATTTCAAAAAGGCCGCTCAATGAGCGGCTTTTTTTTGGCCAAAAGTCGTTTATTCACGCGGCTTGTCAGTCATTAATGCTCCAAAGTGCAGGTCAGATGGACACTCTGACTGTTCAAAGGGGAGAAATCGCATCGGACTGCTGCATTGCAACATCGATTGTGATTGACACCTATCTATAAGTGGTAATACGCTTGTTTCAAACACTCGTTTGAACTTTTTGCTTTTCCCGCATAACCCACTGAAATGATTAGACAATGAGCCAACCGGTCGTACGTCGACTGCCCGTAGAAGTTGTTTCCAGTAGCGCTGGGGCTATCCCAACGACCATTGCCATCAGTGTTGTTGGCAAGCCGACGGACAAACCTGCCGATGCGGGCGATACCAAGCGCCGGATTCTCGACGCTGCAGAAGAGCTGTTTATGGAGCATGGCTTTGAGGCGACCAGCCTGCGTCTGATCACCACGGCAGCGGGCGTAAATTTGGCGGCGGCAAACTACCACTTTGGCTCCAAGGAAGAGTTGTTCCAAGCGGTGTTTACCCGGCGCTTGGATCCCATGAACAATGACCGCATGGCACTGCTGGCTGCCTACGAGGCTGCAGCGGGTGGCGAGCCGCTGACCTGTGAGCGGATCATATCCGCCATGTTCATCCCCGCGTTGAAGTTGGCACGCGACCACGAGCAAGGCGGCAAAAACTTCCTTCGCCTGCTCGGGCGCGCGTATGCGGATCCAGCGCCATTTATCCGAGAATTCCTCTCGCGGCAGTATGCGCAGATGATTGGTCGTTTTCGCGCCGCGTTTGGTGAGGCTCTACCCCACCTGCCGCGTGAGGAAGTCTCTTGGCGCCTGCATTTCGTGATGGGCGCGCTTTCCTACACGCTGGCGGGAAGTGATGGCCTCAAGCTGATTTCGCAGATTCGGCCGGAAGACGTCGATAACGATGAACTGCTCCTTAAACGGCTTGCCCCGTTTCTAGCCGCCGGGTTGCGGGCACCTGTTGGTACGCCCCAAGAGCAGCAACAATGGTTTTCAGAATCAGACTGACAGTTAGCTAGAAAGTAGATCTTGCTCAGTATCACTGACCTATTACGCTTTATCGAAAAGGAATCACCATGTTGACCTTCTTCATCACTCTATTTGTTGCCCTCGCCATCATTTGGGCGCTGGCGTATCACTCGGCCTCGGCATTGGCATGGTCGGTTGTTGTCGGGGTTGGACTCGCTATCGGGTCCGTAACGGGGGCGATTGGCGGTGTGTTGGCGGGGATGGCGTGGCTGGCCTTCATCGCCTTCGCCGTGATTGCCAACAGTAAAGTATTACGCTTGGCGTTGCTGTCGTCACCGATGTTTTCAACGTACAAGAGGTTACTCCCACAAATGTCGTCGACTGAGCGGGAAGCGCTCGAGGCCGGCACGGTTTGGTGGGATGGTGATCTTTTCTCAGGCAGGCCCGATTGGAATAAATGGCTCGCCGTGCCGCGCGCAACACTATCGGCTGAAGAGCAGGCGTTTGTCGATGGACCTACCAATAAGTTGTGCAGCATGCTCGACGAATGGAACATCACTCATGAGGCGCATGATTTGCCAGCAAACGTCTGGCAGTTCATCAAGGATAACGGCTTCCTCGGCATGATCATTCCCAAGGAGTATGGCGGTAAGGGCTTCTCCGCCTATGGGCACAGCCAGGTGGTGATGAAGATTTCAACGCGATCCTCGACTGCGGCGGTCTCAGTCATGGTGCCGAATTCACTGGGCCCAGGTGAATTGCTAATGCATTACGGTACCAAGGCGCAGAAAGACTACTATCTGCCGCGACTCGCAAAAGGTCTTGAGATTCCCTGTTTTGCCCTCACCGCCCCTGAAGCTGGATCGGATGCTGCATCGATGCCGGATGTGGGTATCGTCTGCAAAGCGATGTGGAATGGCGTCGAGACACTCGGCCTGCGCCTGACATGGGAAAAACGCTACATCACCTTGGGGCCGATCGCCACTATTCTCGGCTTAGCGTTCAAAGCCTACGACCCTGACAGGTTGTTGGGTGGTGAGACTGATCTTGGCATTACCTGCGCCCTCATTCCCACCAATCATCCCGGCGTCAACATTGGACGCCGTCACATGACGCTCAACGCCGCGTTTATGAATGGACCAAACTCCGGTAAGGATGTGTTCATCCCGATGGATTGGATCATTGGTGGCGAAGCGATGCTGGGACAGGGCTGGCGCATGCTGATGGAGTGTCTGGCAGCAGGCCGTTCGATTTCGCTACCGGCACAATCAATTGCCGCCGGCAAAGTCACCTCGTTCACCTCGGGTGCCTACTCGCGCGTGCGTCAACAGTTCAAGACCGCGATTGGCAAATTTGAGGGTATCGAAGAGCCGCTTGCCAGAATCGGCGCGATGACCTATTTGATGGACGCAACCCGCACCATCACCGCAGGCGCATTAGACCTAGGCGAGAAACCTTCCGTACTTTCCGCAATCTCAAAATACCACGCAACCGAGCGCATGCGGCAGGTGGTGGTTGATGCGATGGATATCCATGGGGGCAAGGGAATTTGCCTCGGACCAAACAATTATCTCGGGCGCGCGTATCAGCAAGTGCCAATCGCGATCACTGTTGAAGGAGCAAACATTCTCACGCGTTCATTGATTATTTTTGGTCAGGGCGCCATCCGCTGCCACCCATGGGTTTTGAAGGAAATGAAAGCGGCGAGAGAAGATTCACTCGACGCGTTTGACGAGGCATTCTGGGAACATCTCAAGTTCACCATCTGCAACGCCGCTCGCTCACTCTGGCTAGGAATTACCGCAGGTGTTGGCCTGCCCGCTCCTGCATGCCCGGAAACTAAACGTTACTACCAGCAGATGACGCGCTTCTCATCAGCGTTTGCATTGCTGGCGGATGTTTCCATGTTTGTGATCGGCGGCTCGCTAAAGCGTAAGGAAAAACTTTCCGCCCGTCTGGGCGACGTCCTATCCTACCTATACCTGTCATCGTGCGCACTCAAGTTCTATGACGAACGTGGCCAACAAAAAGATGAGTTGCCGTTACTCAAATGGGCGCTCTACGACTGTGCGTTCAAGATTCAGGTGGCGATGGACGGCATCATCAAAAATTTCCCGAATCGTCCGATTGCTTGGGTGTTGCGCCGGTTGGTGTTTCCGAAAGGCATGACTCTGATCCAGCCATCTGATCAGCTTGGTCACGAAGTTGCCAAAATTCTGATCACGCCATGTGCGGCTCGTGATCGTCTCATTGCCGGTATGTACCTGCCGGATGATGAGCAGGACATCATGGGGCAGCTAAATGCCGCGATGAACGCCGTGATGGCCGCCGAGCCAGTCGAGGCGAAGGTGCGCTCGGCGCAAAAAGCCGGCCGCATCACAGCAAAAGCACAAGATGCCATTTTCGAAGAGGCAAAATTCCTTTCGGTAATCACCGATACCGAGCTGGCACTCTGGAAACGCGCCCGCGTGCTGTCGAAAGAAGTTGTACGTGTTGATGACTTTGATATGCATTTTGGCGTGACAGTCGCGCAGTCGACCGGCAAGCCGATTACCGGCTTAACAAAGTACGCAGAAGCGGCAGAGTAGGGGTTCGTGATGAAAAAAGTCTATGTCGTTGATGGCGCACGCACGCCATTTCTAAAGGCCAAGGGCAGGTTGGGCCCGTTTTCCGGGGGCGATCTTGCGGTCGGCTGCGCCAGAGCATTGCTGGCGCGTCAGAAGTTTTCGCCAACTGCATTTGATGAGGTAATCGTTGGCGCGGCGATGCCGTCCGCCGATGAGGCGAACATCGGTCGCGTAGTTGCACTTCGTGTCGGCTGTGGCGATAAGGTGCCGGCATGGACCGTGATGCGTAACTGCGCCTCTGGGATGCAGGCGCTTGACTCCGCCTATGTGAATATCCTTGCCGGTAAATCTCATCTTGTGCTCGCCGGCGGAACTGATGCCATGAGCCATGCGCCGCTCTTGTTTGGCCCTGCGATGGTGAATTGGCTTGCCGATTGGTATGCCGCAAAGTCATTTGGTCAGCGTGCCAGCGTTGCGACAAAATTCCGCTTGAGTTATCTCGTTCCGGTCATCGCAATTCTTAAAGGCTTGACGGATCCGATTGTCAAACTGTCGATGGGTGCGACAGCGGAGATTGTTGCCAAGCGCTTCGGTATTACGCGTGAGATGATGGATGCGTTTGCGGCAGAGTCGCATCAGCGGGTGTTGGCCGGGCGGGCCGCAGGTCACTACAGCGAGATCGATCCTCTGATTGACGCAAAGGGCATCGTATACAGGGAAGATGACGGTGTGCGCACTGATTCAACCAAGCAACGACTGGCTAAGTTACGCCCCGTCTTCGACAAGACCTATGGCAACGTAACAGCAGGCAATGCATCACAAGTCACCGACGGCGCGGCGATGTTGATACTCGCGTCCGAGGAAGCGGTTGCGAAGTACGACTTGACGCCGCTCGGCGCGATTGTTGATTCGCAGTGGAGCGGGCTTGATCCTGCGGAAATGGGCTTGGGTCCAGTGCACGCGATTACGCCGATGCTGTTGCGCAACGGTCTGGGCCTTAAGGATCTCGATTGCCTTGAGATTAACGAAGCCTTCGCCGCCCAGGCGCTCGGCTGTCTCGCGGCGTGGGAATCGGAAGCCTATTGCAAAGAGAAGCTCGGCTTGAGCGGCGCATTCGGTACAATGGATCGCGCCAAGTTCAACGTTGACGGCGGGGCGATTGCCATCGGTCATCCCATAGGCGCATCCGGCGCACGTGTTGTGCTGCATGCGTTGAAAACTCTGGAGCGCACTGGCGGCAAACGCGCAGCGGCCAGCCTTTGCATCGGCGGCGGGCAGGGTGGTGCCATGCTTCTCGAACGCCCATAACAAGAAATTGGCACTCGCCGATTGACGGGCGTTTCGAGCGAAAAATGCTTGAAGCGGCCCGTGCATAGGCGAGTTTGCAAATTCGAATAATCACAAAATTGCATACTCGGAGCAGCGCATGCAGAACTGGAAACACTGGCACCTTCGGGTTGAATCCAACGGCCTTGGCTTTCTCACCTTTGATCGCGCCAAACCTGACGGCACGCCGGATTCCACCAACACGTTCTCGTCGGAGGCATTGCGTGAGCTGGCCGATGTCTGTGGGCACCTGAAAGCGAATCCAGTCAAGGGGCTGGCAATTCAATCAGCCAAAGACAACGGTTTCGCCGCTGGTGCGGATATCGACGAATTCACCAGCTTCCAAACCGTGGAAGAGGCCGGTGCGATGACCAAGTTGGGTCTCGATGTGTTTGATCAGATTGAGGCGCTGCCCTTCCCCACTGTTGCCATGATCCATGGCTTTTGTATGGGCGGCGGAACAGAGTTTGCGCTTGCCTGCCGTTATCGCGTCGCCGACGACGGCCCGAAAACCAAGATGGCGCTTCCGGAAGTCTTGATCGGCATCGTGCCAGGATGGGGAGGTGCGCAACGCATGCCGCGCTTGATTGGTGCCGGTCAGGCGTTGGAGCTAATGTTGACTGGACGCGCCGTGAATGCGAGAACGGCTAAACGCATGGGGCTGGTCGACGTGGTGACGCCGCGTCGTCACTTTGCAAACGCCGCAACGATGTTGCTGCAAAAACCGCCTGCGCCACATCAGCCTGCGCTAAAAGATGCGATCACAAATTGGCCGGTCATTCGCGGCCTGGTGGCCAATGCGTCGCGCAAACAAGTCGCAAAAAAGGCGCGGCGCGATCACTATCCCGCGCCCTACGCGATTATCGATCTGTGGGAGAAGTACGATGGTGACCCGCGTAAGGTACCAGCCGATGCCAACGCTTCGATGCAGAAGTTGTTTGAACATCCGACCGCGCGCAATTTGATTCGAATTTTTAAGCTGCAGGACCGACTGAAGGCGCTGGGCGCGGGTTCGTCGAATATCAAACACGTACACGTCGTGGGTGCCGGCGTGATGGGTGGTGATATCGCCGCCTGGTGTGCTTTTAAGGGGATGACCGTTACCCTACAAGATTTGGATCACGAGCGCATCGCACCGGCGATCAAGCGTGCAGCGGCTCTGTACCGGAAAAAACTCAGGGAAGCACATCTGGTGCAAGCCGCGATGGATCGCTTGATTCCCGACGTCAAGGGTGATGGTGTTACGCACTGCGATTTGGTGATTGAGGCGATCGTAGAAAACGCAGAAATCAAGAAGAAGTTATATGCGTCAA
>JBEILF010000046.1:0-17275 GCA_040379385.1 Burkholderiales bacterium
ACTTCACGGCGTACACGAATCCGCCGCAACGAGCTGTTGTGCAGGAACTCAGCGCCAACCGCACGCCGTCCTTCGAACAAAACGCGCGTAACTCGCGCGTTAGTCTCGATTGTTAGATTGCTTCGACCGAGATTCGGCGCGAGGTAAGCCTTTGCTGCGCTGAATCGTTCACCTGCGCGGTGGGTCACTTGATACATCCCGATACCTTCTTGCTCAGTACCGTTGAAGTCGTGGTTGATTGGGAACCCGGCCTCGTGCCCTGCGTCGATGAATGCTTGGCTGTACCGATTCGGGCTCGCTAGGTCGCGTACATTCAGCGGGCCGCCAACGCCATGAAATTGGTCGCCGCCACGTTCATTGTTCTCGGCGCGTTTGAAATACGGCAGAACGTCCTCGTAGGCCCAACCGGCATTGCCAAGTTCCGCCCAATGATCATAGTCCGCACGATGCCCGCGCGCATATATCATCGCATTGATCGAGCTTGAGCCACCCAACACTTTGCCGCGCGGTTGATACCCGGTGCGGCCATTTAGCCCGCGTTGGGGAACAGTATTGAAACTCCAGTTTGCCGTGCCGGTTTGCGCCATCACCGCCATGCCGGACGGGCAATGAATCAAGACGCTGGAATCCCGCACACCAGCTTCGAGCAGGGTAACGTGTGTGTCGCGCTCTTCAGAGAGACGTCCGGCGAGTGCACAACCCGCCGAGCCTGCCCCAAGGATTAGGTAGTCGGTGATGCTGTCAGACATAGTTGTTCAAGGACTCGGTTGGCTAAGAAAGTGCCCACATCAGTTGGTGAAAGCGGCGAATGCGCCGATTCGTGGCAAATGCAAAACGCGTCAGAACTCACTTCAGCAGAAACTTGATGAGTGCCTCGAAGCGCTTGCCAAAAGGCGGTTGGAACATGGCCAGGCCATTAAATCTGGACTGGTGAAAGATGGGCTTTGACTTGGAGAAGGTGTCAAACCCGACCTTGCCGTGGTAAGCGCCCATTCCGGACGAGCCGACGCCGCCAAACGGCAAATCCTCTTGCGAGATGTGCAACAGAGTTTCGTTGATTGATACGCCACCGGAGACGGTCTCGTTAAGCACTTGATCGATCTGGCGGCGATCATGGCCGAAGTAGTAAAGCGCGAGCGGGCGCGGGCGGGCATTGATATAACTGACTGCGCTATCGAGCCCATCGTAGGGAATCAGCGGCAGAATCGGTCCGAAAATCTCCTCTTGCAACAGTCGGCAATCATCACCCGCACCGGTCACAATCGTGGGTGCAAGTTTTTGTGTGCCTTCCAGACTTTCGCCAGCGTCGTTGAGCGGGTAAACGGCTGCGCCAGCGGCGCGCGCTTCATTGAGGTAGCTCTGCAGACGCGATAGATGACGCTGGCTTACCAGCGAGGTGTAGTCGGCGTTTCTCACAAGGGACGGGTAATGTGTCGAAACAAAACGTCGCGCAGCGCTGATAAACTCGGCTTCTTTGCCGCGTGGTAACAGCACATAGTCGGGCGCGATACACGTCTGCCCGGCATTCAAGCACTTACCGAACATGATGCGCGAGACGGCAGATTGAAGGTCGGCGTCTGGCCCGACGACGGCGGGGGATTTTCCACCGAGTTCCAGGGTTACTGGGGTGAGATGTTCGGCGGCGGCTTGCATAACTAGTTTGCCGACGGCAGTTGAGCCCGTAAAGAGTAAGTGGTCGAAGGGTAGCGCTGAGAATGCCCGCGCGACCTCGGCCCCACCGTTTTCTACCAGTACCTCGTCGTGCGTGAAGTAAGTCTCGATTAATGCGGCAAACAATTTGCCGGTGCGAGGGGTAAATTCGCTCATCTTGATAAAGGCCCTGTTGCCCGCCGCCAATGCGGCTACCAAGGGTGACACGGCCAGCAAAATCGGATAGTTCCACGGCACGATGATGCCAACCACGCCGAGTGGTTGCGGGCGAATCTCATTACGCGCTGGCAAGAACCACATGGATGCCCAGCTACGGCGCGGCTTCATCCAGCCGCCCACATGGTGACGGGCATGCTTGATTGCGGCGATCGCCGGAAACAACTCGAGCAACTGAGTTTCATGGTGCGAGCGGTGGCCAAAGTCAGCGGCAATTGCCACGCAAATTTCTTCGATGTTATCGCGTAGCATGGCTTCAAGCTGCGTCAATTGTCGGCGACGCCAATCAACGCTTGGCATGCGGTTGGCTACATATGCGGCACGCAGGCGGTCAAGCTTGGGTCCCAGGATCGCGTCGTGAGTGGCTTCTGCCCCACGTATGCTCGGATTGTGAAGCTGGCGATTTAGTGTATTGCTCAGGTTCATATGTCTACAATGTTTGGCGCAATGGGATCATTCATCGGAACGGTCGTTAGAATAGCAGCGGCGACTGGAGCACGGCAGAATCAATTAGATTGAAGCGTCTAATTTGTCGCACTGCAACATCCGTTGAGTTTGGAGATTTGGTGGATGCCTACCGCGATGCTTGAACATTTGAATCGATTGGAAGAACTGCGCGGACCGACGAAACGCGAGGCGGATTTTCTTGCCGATGTTAAGCGCGTAAAGCAGTGGCAACATCGGCGGCTGCGCTACACGTATCACGACCTCAGTATCGACCATCGATTTGCCCCGGCAACCACATTTTTTTTTGATGAGCTCTATGGTGAGAAAGACACCGTACAGCGGGACAGGGATTTGCTGCGGATGTATCCCACGATCAAACGTCTGCTGCCGAAGTTTGCCTTCGAGACGCTGGACAATGCCCTGGCTCTGGATGTCCTCTCGGAAGAGTTTGATCAAGCGCTGGCCGCGCAGACGCGCGGCGTAGCGATCAACAACGCGGTTTATTGTGAGGCATTTCGCGCCGTAGGCCGAAAAGCGGATCGGCTTCGACAAGTCGCGTTGATGCAAGAAGTGGGTCACGGTCTTGACCTTGTGGTCAAGAAGCCGTTGATCTACTCCACACTGAAGATGTTGAGGCGCCCCTCAAAACTGGCCGGACTTGCAGAAATGCAGCAGTTTTTAGAGGCGGGCTTCTCTGCGTTCCGACACATGAAAGGGGCAACGCCATTTCTTCACGCCATTGCAGAGCGCGAGACGGCACTCATTGAAGCCATTTTCTTGCGCGGCGTACCCAATCTGCCGCCCGAGAAGTAGGCGTGCAGCATTTTCGTTTCCCATTTCGGGCGATGGCATGTGAAAACACCATCGAACTTTTCGCCCACGCGTTTGAGCATGCTGCGTCTGTTGCAAATGCCGCTATCGACGAGGTGCGGCGCATTGAGCAGAAGTACTCCCGATATCGTGAAGATAGTGTGCTGACCGGCATTAATCGGGCGAGCCGCCATGCAACTAGCGCTGCGTGGACCGAGATTGATGCTGAAACATCGCAGCTGTTGGATTTCGCCGATTCGTGTTTTCAGCAAAGCAGCGGGTTGTTCGATATTACGACCGGTGTCTTGCGGCGAGTTTGGGATTTCAAATTAGGTCATCTGCCTTCCAAACAGGCCATCGAAGAGCTGCTGCCGCTTGTGGGTTGGCAGCACGTCAAACGCCGGCTGAACGCCATCCAACTCACCCGTAGCGGGATGGAGATCGATTTTGGCGGGTTCGGCAAGGAATATGCGGCTGATCGTGCGGCTGCGGTGTTACTGGCAGGCGGGGTCACACATGGCTTCGTCGACTTAGGCGGTGACGTTGTGGTAACGGGGCCGCAGTTCGGTGGTGCGCCATGGACGCTTGGCATCCGCCACCCGAGGCGGCGTGACACCGTGCTGGAGACTGTTGAGATTGCCAGCGGAGCGGTTGCCACCAGCGGCGACTACGAGCGTTTTATGGAAATCGACGGTGTGCGCTACTGCCATATCCTCGACCCGCGCAGCGGACGGCCGACGATAGGTTTACAGTCAGTAACCGTGTTTGCCCCGAGTTGTTTGGTCGCTGGTGCGATTACCACCATCGCCATGCTCAAGGGGAGTCATGGAAGCAGCTGGCTGGCGAAGGTGCTCACTGACGGCTTGCGCGGGCTGGTAGTCGACCAGCTCGGGCGCGTTTGCAGGTATTAGGCCGTCATTGACTAGATAGCGACACTTGTGACCCTTGCTATAGTGCCTCTCGACGAGGCTGCGTGATAAAATTTCATAATTGTTTGCGCTACCGCGTGCAGCTTCTGTCCTCTCTTTAGGGAGAGTACATGCGATTGATTTGATTATTTTTTCGGGAAACCATCATGCCAGATGCCTTTCAGGTCTCACAAACGCTCGCTAATGTCGACCCGGAAATCTTCGCTGTGATTCAGCAGGAGAATCGCCGTCAGGAAGAACACATTGAGTTGATTGCCTCAGAGAACTACACCAGCCCTGCTGTGATGCAGGCGCAGGGCTCGCAGTTGACCAACAAGTATGCAGAGGGTTACCCAGGAAAACGCTACTACGGCGGCTGTGAATTCGTCGATATCGCAGAGACTCTGGCCATTGAACGCGTGCGTAAGTTGTTTGGTGCCGACGTCCACGGCTACTCGGCAAACGTGCAAGCCAACTCGGGCTCACAGGCTAACCAAGCGGTCTTTCTCGCCTGTTTAAAACCCGGTGACACCTTCCTCGGCATGAGTCTCGCTATGGGCGGACATCTCACGCATGGTGCTTCGGTCAATATGAGTGGTAAATGGTTTAACGTTGTCAGTTACGGCCTCGATGCAAACGAAGTGATCGACTATGCCGAGATGGAGCGTCTTGCACGCGAACACAAACCGAAATTGATTCTTGCCGGTGCGTCCGCCTATGCGTTGAAGATTGATTTTGCGCGTTTCGCGGCGGTGGCGAAGGAAATTGATGCCGTGTTTATGGTCGACATGGCTCACTACGCGGGGCTGATCGCGGCGGGTGTTTACCCTTCGCCGCTGCCATATGCGGACGTCGTCACTTCGACGACACATAAGAGCCTCCGCGGGCCACGCGGCGGCATCATCTTGATGAAACCCGAACTTGAAAAGGCGATCAACTCGGCGATCTTCCCGGGTTTGCAGGGCGGACCGTTGATGCACGTGATTGCAGCAAAGGCGGTTGCCTTTAAGGAAGCGCTGGAACCGTCATTCAAGGCCTATCAAACGCAAGTCTTGAAGAACGCCGAGGTTCTGGCAAATACGCTGATTAAGCGCGGGTTACGCATCGTCTCGGGCCACACTGAATCACACGTCATGTTGGTTGATTTACGCGCCAAGAACATCACCGGTAAGCAAGCCGAGGCGCTGCTCGGGGAAGCACGTATCACGGTAAACAAGAACGCGATCCCGCATGACCCTGAAAAGCCGTTCGTTACGTCCGGCATTCGTCTGGGTTCGCCAGCGATGACGACACGTGGCTTTAAGGACGCCGAAGCTGAACTTACGGGTAATCTGATTGCCGATCTACTCGACAATCCCCAC
Source organism: Burkholderiales bacterium (assembly GCA_040379385.1). GTDB lineage: Bacteria > Pseudomonadota > Gammaproteobacteria > Burkholderiales > Usitatibacteraceae > UKL13-2. Next base: position 5,414 of record JBEILF010000046.1, read on the forward strand.
GACCCGGCCAATATTGCGGCAGTACGCGAACAGGTCGCCGGCCTGACTAAACGTTTCCCGGTTTATGGCCATTGAGGAAGAGGGGGCTGAGAAAGTGAGTAATGCGCGCCGATCAATCGCAAAGAGTTGGTTGTCGGCGCGTCGGCAGCTTTGTTTTCTCGTCACCGCCTTGCCTAACTCACCTCCCCGCCGCAAACGATGAAGTGCCCTTTCTGCGGCGCACAGGAAACACAGGTCATCGATTCGCGGGTGTCCGACGAAGGCGACCAAGTCCGCCGCCGCCGCCGCTGTACAGTGTGTCACAAGCGCTTCACCACTTATGAAAACGCAGAGCTGCGTATGCCAACCGTGGTGAAGTCTAACGGCCAGCGAGAAGACTACTCACGGGCCAAGATTGAAATGAGCCTGCATCGTGCGCTGCACAAGCGACCGGTTCCGGAGGAACAAATCGCCGCCGCAATTGAGCGCATCGAACAGGTGCTGCTGAACGAGGCACGCCGAGAATTACCGACGCGTAAGGTGGGTGAAATGGTCATGGCAGAGCTGAAACAACTCGACCAAGTTGGATATGTGCGCTTCGCCTCGGTCTACCGCAGTTTTTCCGATGTCGAAGAATTTAAACAGGCCATCCGGGAAGTGACGAAGTGAGGCGCCAGCCCGTTTGTGCCGCGCGCAGCTTTCGAATCGCACGAGTGAGCCGGGCTACCAGATGACGCGTTTTACGGCGCTAGATCACGCCATGATGGCCAGGGCAATTCAGCTGGCCGAGAAGGGGCGGGCGGTGACCACGCCGAATCCCTTTGTGGGCTGCGTCATAGTGAAACACGGTCGCATCATCGGTGAAGGCTTTACCCGCGCCGGTGGTCGACCCCACGCCGAAGCCGATGCATTGGAAAACTGCCAAGAATCCGCAGAAGGTTCGACGGTCTACTCCACCCTTGAACCATGTGCGCTGCACGCCAATTCGCGGGGGCCGGCATGTTCTGATCTGCTCATCGCCGCCAGGGTCGCGCGGGTGGTTTCTGCACTGCACGATCCGTTTGACGGTGTGGATGGCAAGGGGCATGATAATTTGGTCAGGGCAGGAATCACACTCGACACGGGCCTAATGAGTGCCGAGGTTGAACGCCAGCTAAAGGCGTTTTTGCAGCGCGTGCGTAGCGGGCGGCCCTATTTGACGATGAAGGTAGCCGCCAGTCTTGACGGTAAAACGGCGCTGGCCAATGGTTTATCGAAGTGGATTACGTCAGCCGAAGCTCGGCGTGATGTACACACGATGCGACGCGATAGCTGCGCTGTTATGACGGGCATTGGTACCGTCTTAGTCGATGATCCAGCGCTGACGGTAAGAGAGATTGCTTGTGAGCGCCAACCGCTGCGGATACTGCTGGACAGCCGTTTGGACGTCCCGGACGGCGCAAAGATATTGGTTGGCGGCAATACCATGGTGGTAACCGCGACTGGGGCGGAGGCGCGTGCTGACGCGCTCCGCGCGGCAGGGATTGACGTCTGCCGCATCCCGACCGAGGCAGTCAAGGGGAAGGTAGACCTCACCGCCATGATGCAGATGCTTGGCGCGAGAAAGTTAAACGCAGTCATGGTTGAAACCGGTGCGAAATTGAACGGCTCGTTGCTCGCCGCCGGCGTAGTGGACGAAATCGTTGTCTATGTCGCGCCGTCGATTCTAGGGGATGACGCAAAGGGTTTGTTTGCACTTGAGCCGCTCGCCTCACTAGGGGATAAAATCACGCTTTCTTTCAGCGATGTTTGCCAGATTGGGCCGGATCTAAGGATCACCGCAAGGATTGCAAAGTAATCATGTTCACGGGCATCATTGAAACAACGGGGGTCATTCAAATTGCCGACCCATCTCCGACAAACTTGCGGCTGACAATTAACGCGCCTAAGTTGGGGCTACACCAGGTCAGCCTCGGCGACTCAATTGCAGTCAACGGCTGCTGCCTGACTGTGGTCGCCAAGACGGCAGATACGTTTTCTGTCGATGTCTCCAATGCATCTCTTGCGCTGACCTCCGGCTTTGCGCAGGGCACGGTCGTCAATCTAGAGAAGTCGCTACGTTTTGGCGACCGTCTTGGGGGGCATTTGGTCAGCGGTCACGTTGATGGCGTCGGCACCGTTAGTCAGCTGGAAGACCTCGGCGCGTCATGGCGATTAGTCATTGAGGCTCCACATGACCTGGCAAAGTTTGTTGCGCGCAAAGGCTCGATTACGGTCAACGGGGTTTCGCTCACGGTAAACAAGATCTGTGATAACCCAAGCGGTAGCTGCTGCTTTGAGATAAACATCATTCCGCATACCTATCAGGTCACCAGCATTCGCGGCTTACGCAGCGGCAGTAAAGTCAATCTTGAAATTGACTTGCTGGCGCGGTATGTTGAACGAATGATGCAACCTAGCGTGAAATCATAAACCCGCTGGTTGCCGCTGCAGGTAACAAAGACGAAATGGAGCACAACATGTCGATCTCCTCGACCAAGCAACTAATCGAAGACATTCGCCAAGGCAAGATGGTGGTGTTGGTCGACGCCGAAGACCGTGAAAATGAAGGTGACCTGGTAATGGCGGCTGACTTTGTCACGCCCGAGGCGATTAACTTCATGGCGAAACATGCGCGTGGCCTGATTTGTATGCCGATCACCGAAGAGCATGCCACACGCCTGAATCTTCCGCCGATGGTAGTGGATAACCGGACGTCACACGGTACCGCGTTTACCGTTTCAATTGAGGCGGCAACTGGTGTCACCACCGGTATCTCCGCCGCAGATCGCGCACGTACCGTGCAGGTGGCTGCGGCACGTCACGCCAAGGCGGAAGATATCGTGCAGCCTGGGCATATCTTTCCCTTGACGGCGCAAAACGGCGGTGTGTTGATGCGCGCCGGGCACACAGAAGCCGCTTGTGATCTCTCCCGCCTAGCGGGTTTATCGCCAGCCGGTGTAATTTGTGAAATCCTCAATGAAGACGGCAGCATGGCGCGTCTCCCGGACTTGCTCCCTTTTGCCAAAGCGCATGGGCTCAAGATTGGCACCATTGCCGATTTGATTCGCCACAGATCGGTCACCGAAAAATTAGTGGAACGTGTCGCGGTCCGCGAGGTGTCGACGCCATATGGGTCGTTCCGGCTACATTTGTTCCTAGACAAAACGGCAAATGAAGTGCATCTGGCTCTCACCCGTGGGGATATCCGGCCAGACGTGCCGGTTCTCACAAGGGTTCACGAACCATTCATTGGTGCAGATTTTTTTGAGTTTGATAGCGGTCGCCACGCCTATTCCGTCGGTGAGGCAATGCGCATTGTTGCCACCGAGGGGACGGGCGTTATCGTGCTGTTGCGTCGCGAAGAGCGCGCCCAAGAAATCCTTGACCGGTTTACCTTGTCGGCCGCCGACGCCAAGGCAAAACGATCACAAAAGTGGGATCCACGGATGCACGGCATCGGCGCACAGATTCTTCGCGAGTTGAATGTGCGCAAGATGAGAGTTTTATCGTGGCCGAAGAATATTCCGAGCATGTCGGGCTTTGATCTTGAAGTGGTGGAGTATCTGCCACCGAATCAAGATCGCAAATTGAAAATTGTATGAACACCATCGAATCAATAAAAACGCTGAATGGTCGTGACCTTTACATCGGCCTCGTACAAAGCCGATTTAACGAGCCTATCGTTAATCAAATGGTCATGGCTTGTCTCAAGGAGCTTGCCAACCTTGGCGTTACACCTGACAAAGTAGATACTGCGAGCGTGCCCGGGGCGCTGGAGATCCCGCTTATGCTGCAAACTATGGCGCTGACGGGCCGGTACGATGCACTCATCGCCATCGGTGCTGTGATTCGCGGTGAGACTTATCACTTTGAGGTGGTATCAAACGAGTCATGCCGCGGCGTTTCCGAAGTGGCGCTACATACGGGCGTCCCAGTTGCCAATGGCATCCTGACTACCAACAGCGATGAACAAGCGTTGGCGCGTGTAGAAGAGAAGGGTGCGGATTGTGCGCGAGTCGCTGTCGAGATGGCGCTTCTGATTGCTTCAGTCACCAAGCGTACCGGCCGAGCGAGTCACGCCAAGGAATCGGCATGAAATCTCCAAGACGTCGTTCGCGTGAATTTGGCCTGCAAGCCATCTACCAGTGGCAGCTGGCGCAGCAGTCGACACACGAACTCGAACAGCAATATGAATTGGCCGAAGGGTTTGATAAAGCAGACGCTGAATTGTTCAAGACACTGATTGCTGGAGTTGTGCAAGACGCCGACACGCTGTCGGAGGCAATGTCGCCGTATTTGGACCGCGCTTGGGCGGAAGTCAGCCCCGTTGAGAGGGCGGTGCTGCTGATTGCTGGATATGAACTCAGCCGCATGCCGGAAACACCTTACCGGGTGATTATCAACGAGGCTATCGAGCTTGCGAAATCCTTCGGTGGTACCGATGGGCACAAGTACGTTAACGGCGTGCTCGACAAATTCGCCGCAATAACGCGGGCTGACGAAATCGCTGCGCCGCCGCTGGCTAAACGACCGACGGCAAAACGGCCAACGGCAAAACGGCGGTAACCCCTTAGAAGCGCGCAGTGTGACAACAGAATTCGGGCTGATTGCCAGGTATTTTTCGCGGCCGTCAATACGTGCCGTGCTCGGTGTCGGCGACGATTGTGCGTTGTTACCAGCATCAACCAGCTGCACCGCGATTTCAACGGATACCCTGGTCGAGGGCGTCCACTTTTTTGCCGATGTCGATCCAACGACGCTGGGACAGAAAGCGCTGGCGGTGAATCTCTCCGACCTTGCCGCAATGGGGGCGACCCCGCGTTTTTTCATGCTCTCACTGACTCTCCCGCAAGCTAACGATGATTGGCTTGCGAAGTTTTCGAATGGACTGTTTCTCTTGGCCGACCAGTTTCAAGTTGAGCTGGTCGGGGGTGACACTACACGCGGCCCGCTCTCCATCACCATCACCGTGTTGGGCGAGGTGAATGGTGCCGAAGCACTCCGCCGTGATGGTGCAAAAATTGGCGACGATATCTGGGTATCAGGGCAGCTCGGCGGTGCTGCACTAGCGCTCCGGCAGCTGCTGGCGCGTGAGACCCGCGCTGTGATTGGTGCAGACTTGCGCGCGCGACTGGAAGTACCGCAGCCACGTATTGCGTTGGGCGAACGACTCACAGCCGTAGCACATGCCGCTGTCGATATCTCCGACGGGCTGTTGGCGGATCTCAACCACATTGCGACAAAATCTGCGCTCGGGGCAACCATCGAATGGTCCAAGTTACCCGTCCATCCGGCGTTACAGCGGGAGGACTTGGTGGTGCAGCGGGCATGTGCATTGACTGGGGGAGATGACTACGAGCTTTGTTTCACGGCGGCCACGCCTCAGCGCGATAACGTCACCCAGCTCGGGGAAGAGCTTGGTTTGCCTCTTACCAGAATTGGGACGATGACGTCTGGACCACCTCGGGTTCGCGTGTTCAGTCACGGCGGTAACGAGCTCAAGTTCTCCGCCACCGGATTCGACCACTTTTCCCATCAACTCTAGATTCTGTTGTCACCTATCATGAAACCCGATTTCAAATTTCTCATCGCGCACCCTGCACACTTCATTGCGCTAGGTTTTGGTGCTGGGCTTGTCCCCAAAGCTCCCGGCACGTTTGGCACTATGCTGGCCATGCCAATTTATTTTGCTTGTGCTGCGGTTGGAGGTAATTACCTACTGGCGGCTATGGTGACGCTGTTGTTTGTATTGGGCGTTTGGGCCAGCGCAAAAACCAGCAAGGCACTTGGTGTATCGGATCATGGCAGTATAGTGATTGATGAAATTGTCGCGTTCTTGTTGGTGATGGCGTTTGTGCCAAGCGGCCCATCAACACATCTTTGGATGGTGACAGCCTTTGTCGCGTTTCGTGTGTTTGATATCACCAAGCCATGGCCAATCGGGGTGGCTGATCGCAGTATCAAAGGTGGCTTCGGCATAATGTTTGACGACTTACTCGCAGCATTGCTCAGTATCGTGTTCCTGCTGACCATTCGCGCCATTAGCATGGGATCGCCCGCATGATGCGTTGGCCTTACCCGAAGCTGTTTGCTCATCGTGGCGGGGGTAGGCTTGCACCAGAGAACACTCTGGCGGGTATGCGGCAGGCCCAAGCCCTGGGTTTCGGGGCGGTCGAGTTCGACGCAAAACTGTCTGCTGATGGTGTGGCGATGTTGATGCATGACGACACCCTCGAGCGCACCACCAACGGCTCTGGCGCGTTCGGCGACAAGTCAGCTGAAGAACTTGCGAGACTGGATGCCGGGGTCTGGAAAAATACCGCGTTTGTTGGTGAGCCAATTCCCCGCTTCGACGATGTCATGTTGTATTTGAATGCGCAGCGTATGCTCGCCAATATCGAGATCAAGCCCTGCCCTGGGCGCGAGTTGGAAACTGGGCATGTCGTTGCCAAGCTTGCCGACGATCTCGCCATCGCCGGGTATCCGCCGCTGATCTCGTCGTTTAGTGTGATCGCGCTTCAGGCGGCCGCTGAGGCCGCTCCAAACTTGCCGCGCGCGTTGCTGTTAGAGCAATATGATCACGACGCGTTGAGTGTTGCGCGCCAGTTGAACTGTGTCAGTGTGAATTGTCCATGGCACGACATCAATGCGTCGATGCTGAGCCATCTTCACGCTGAAGGATTGCGGGTCATGGCGTTTACCATTAACGATACGGCGGTAGCGCACGCGCTTCTTGACTTGAGTCTGGATGGCCTCTTCACCGATGCTCTCGACGACATGGCAAGCGCGTTCCCGGCGCTGCGGACAACGTAGGTGTCACACCGCAGTCATTGAAGCTGCGCAGAGTTGTGGTGCTTCGGTTATCGGGTGTTGCCCCAAAGTTATCGACGATAGTTTGACTGGATTCTTAAGAAAAATTGGCAACTAACTATTAGAACTTGTGATAGCAATTGATCATGCACACTTGTTTGTACTGCATTTTGCACGACTGGTGTCAGGTGTTCCGTTGTCTTCTTGAAAGTCTGCAACATGGTTCGCATTGCGGTGTTCAATCAAGAGGGTGGTACTGAAGAAACGTATTCAGCGCCGGTATGTCATCACGCGTTTTGACGGTCGTCGTAGAATGTCGTGGGAAAATTAACACCTTCCGCAATAAATGTGGCGCTGATTTATGTGAAACCAAAATTTCTGAGAGCGCGGCTCTGGCGGAGAGCCCATTTGCAGAAAAAGATGTTTTCGACCACGCCCTAGTTGGCCGCAGGGCACGGGATTATCAAGCCCTATACGATGAACTAAAGTCAAATGACTTTCTACAGCCAAACCTGCAACAAATGCCAAAGCCACCTCTTGTTGGGCATGCTGGGGTGTTTTTAGCCGGAACGCCCCACCAATTGGCGGCTTTTCGCTAACGTAACCAAGTTTCTTGAGCCGACAACGTTATGCGGCGTCCGCTACGTGCATTAGTTCTTCTGCTGCCCAACGATAAGTGAAATCGCGCTCTCGAGATCGGTTCCTTCTCCGCGCGCCAGTTCATCAATCACGCGCGTCTCGACGATAGTGCAGTGGTGATACATCTTGCGCAACTTCTCCATGGCTGAGGCGCGATCCGTAGCGTGATCGACCAAGTTATCGACGCTGGTGCCTGCGCGCGTCTGAATTTGAAACCGAACTTTTGCATGGAGCGACGATGCCGCCATGTGACAATTCCATTTGATGCGCGCAATAACCTGCGGAATCAAGTGATAGCATTTCTCTATTGATCAATCAATTTGGAGTGTCAACGTGAATCTTCGCGACCTGCGTTACCTGATCGCCCTCGCGGATCACAAACATTTTGGTCGCGCCGCCGAGGCAAGTTTCGTTTCCCAGCCGACCCTGTCAACGCAATTGAAGAAATTTGAAGAGGAATTGGGCGTCCCGTTAATCGAGCGCAACCCGCGCAATGTGATGTTGACGGCGGTTGGCGAGGCGGTTGTGGCGCGGGCACGCGTGATGATGCGTGAAGCCGATGAAATTCGTGCGATCGCACGGCGGTCAAAAGATCCCGAATCGGGGCTGCTGAAGTTGGGGATTTTCCCGACACTAGGTCCGTATTTGCTGCCGCACATCATCCCGACGATGGTGGCGCGTTATCCGAAATTGGAACTGATCTTGGTGGAAGAAAAAACCGAGGTCATTCTTCGCAAGTTGCATGATGGTGAGCTAGATTGTGGCGTCCTAGCGATGCCGATTCCTGAGGACAATCTACATGTTGAGTTTCTATTCGAGGAAGACTTTGTACTCGCCGTGCCAAAACCCCATCCAATAGCCAGACAAAAAAAAGTCAAACTCGCCGACCTGGCGGATGAAAAACTATTACTCCTGGACGATGGCCACTGCTTGCGCGATCAGGCGTTAGAAGTCTGCCAAATGGCCGGAGCCAGCGAACGCGGCGGCTTTCGCGCGACCAGCCTTGAAACGCTGCGACACATGGTGGCGGCAAACGCAGGGTTGACGCTGATGCCGGCGCTGACTGTACATGCACCGTCTCCAGTGTCGCCGTCGATCCAGTTGATTCCATTTGCAGATCCCGCACCGCACCGGCGTATTGCGCTCGTCTGGAGACGCACATCCGCATTGGCGGCGTTTTTGCACGCCTTGGTGCCGCTAATTCAAAACGTACCAAGTGCGCTACTGCACGCACCCGAGGCGGTGAAGTGACGACAGTGTCGCCGCCGTTGGAAACACCGCAATCACGCGCACCGTCGTATTGGCTTGTCACGTTGGCGGCGGCGGCAGTACTCATGATCACGATGGGGATGCGCCAGTCGACGGGACTATTCATCTCACCATTGAACACCGCCACAGGTGTGGGTATCGCCGCGATTAGTCTGTCGATTGCCATCGGCCATCTAGTTTGGGGGCTGATCCAGCCGATCGCTGGCGCAGCGGCCGACCGTTATGGCCCGGGTCGAGTCATTGCAGCGGGCGCTTTGGTGCTCGCGACGGGTTATGCGGTCACACCGATGATGACGTCTAGCGTCGGGCTTACATTGTCGATTGCGCTTCTCATGGCCGCCGGCGCAGGGATGGGGAGTTTCTCGGTTTTGATCGGTGCCGCAGCACAGCACCTCGCCGCGGAAAAGCGCGGCATGGCGTCGGGCGTGATTAACGCGGGTGCATCCGTCGGGCAGATGGTGTTCGCGCCGATTACGCAAGGATTGATCACCATATTAGGATGGGTGAATGCCATGTGGGCGCTGGGGCTGGTCTCGCTGCTGACCTTGCCAATGGCACGGCTGCTGCGTGGAAAGGCGAAAGTGACGATTACACCGGCTGGTTTAGCGAAAGTGACAGTCAGGGACGGTGGAATCCGCGCTGCGGTGGCCATGGCATTAGGAAACCACAGTTTCCTGTTGCTCAACGTAGGCTTTTTCACTTGCGGTTTTCATATCGCCTTTCTGGTTACCCACCTGCCTGGTGAGGTCGCACTGTGCGGACTATCGCCGAGTGTTGCGAGTTGGTCGTTGGCAATCATCGGTTTCGCCAATATCCTGGGCAGCCTCGCAGTTGGTTGGGGCCTTGGACGATTTCGAAGCAAGATGATTCTGTTTTGGATGTATGCGTCACGCGTACTGTTGATTGCCGTTTATCTTGCAGCACCAAAAACGGAGCTCACCCTTTATTTGTTTGCCGCAGGGTTGGGGCTGACATGGCTGGCGACCGTGCCACCCACCGCCGCGCTGGTCGGCAAGCTGTTTGGTATCCGCTATTTGTCCACACTATTCGGCCTGACCTTGCTTTCACACCAGGTCGGCGGATTTCTAGGCGCATGGTTAGGCGGTATTGCGGTGGTTGAGTGGGGAAGCTACAACAGCATATGGATTGCCGACATGCTCCTGGCATCGGCGGCGGCAATTGCGAATTTGCCGATCAAAGAGGCAAGGCTGCCCGCCTAGCCGAGACGATCACAAACTGCCGTCGTGCGGCTTTTCGAGATGGAACATGTCCTGCACGACGTCCGACACCCTCTCGCGTTGCTCGCCACTGGAATCTCTGAGTGATTTGAGCGGATGGTGAAGCAGCTTGTTCGTCAAGCCGTGAGATAGATATTCAAGGACTTTGACGGGGTCATCTCCCCGCACCAACATTTTTTGTGCGCGCTCGAGTTCGGCCAATCGATAGTCATCTGCCTTAGAACGTAATTGCTGGATCAGAGGGACTGATTTGCGTGCGTCCATCCAGCGCATGAAAGCATCGGTATGCGTCTCAATAATGGCGTCAGCTTCGGCGATTGCTGCCTGGCGAGTGCCGATGTTCTGATCGATGACGCGACCGAGGCTGTCAAGCGTGTGCAAGTAGGCGTCTTCGACTTCATGCACTTCGGGTTCAATGTCGCGTGGTACCGCGAGATCAACCAGGAACATCGGCTTGTGGCGCCGCCGCTTGATCGCCCTCTCAATCATGCCTTTGCCGATGATCGGCAGAGTGGAGGCGGTGGAGGTGATGACGACGTCAAATTCATGAATACACGACGGTACTTCGTCTAGCGCCATTGGCGTAGCGTTGAACTGCGCCGCAATGGCCGCTGCGTTGGCGAGAGTCCGGTTCGCCACCACAATAGTTTTTGGGTTGAACGCGGCAAAGTGAGTAGCGGCCAGCTGGATCATTTCGCCAGTGCCGATCAGTAGCACCCGTATTTGACGCATATCGCCGAACAGCTGCGAGGCGAGTTTAGCCGAGGCAGCTGCCATCGACACCGAGGTGGTACCGATCGCGGTTTGTGAGCGCACCGTCTTGGCGACTTGGAAAGTCTCCTGGAACAAACGATCAAGCGGGCCGGACAGTGCATTCGCGTCGTTCGCGATCTTGACGGCCAGCTTGACTTGGCCCAAAACCTGCGGCTCGCCCAGAATCATGGAATCAAGACCGCTGGCCATACGAAACGCGTGCCGCGGTACCTCGGCATCTTTCAGGCGATACAGGTGGGGGCGGATATCGAGGCCACGTACGCGCGGCAGCTCGGCCACCCAGTTTGCAGCGCGGTCGAGGGCATCGACATGTGGCGCGCGCAGGTAGAGCTCAGTCCTGTTGCAGGTCGAAACGAGGGTTGCCTCGTCGGCAAAGGTTGCGCGACGCAGGGAATCCACCGCATCGCGCTGGGCGGCAGCAGGAAACGCCACGCGTTCCCGAATCTCGATGGGAGCCGTACGGTAATTCAGACCCAACGCAAAAAGCGCGGTTTGCGACACCCAATTCCTCCAATCCTAGAGTTTTTTGCCTCTCTAGATTGAGACATCCCAGCCAATAATGTGTAAAGTAAACCTTACAGTTCATTTTGTCAAACATGGTGGTGATTGAATACATGCAGATTTTTTCTTGCGCAATCGTTCGTAAAGTAGGTCTTTCCACCGAAGTTTGCTCCCTTAGCGCCATATGGGGGGGGCGATAGTGAGTCAACCCTTCCCGTTTTCAGCCATCGTCGGCCAAGAGGAGATGAAGCGCGCAATGATTATCGCCGCCATTGACCCCAGCGTTGGTGGTGTACTTATCCTTGGCGACCGCGGAACCGGAAAGTCAACAGCGGTGCGGTCTTTGGCCGCTTTATTGCCCAAGATCCGCGTAGTTGCTGGTTCTCGTTATAACGCCTCACCCGATGCGCCCCCTATCTCTGGCGATGAAGTCGCCGCAAAAGCCAAAACCATCATGGTCACGGTGCCAGTCGTCGACTTGCCGCTGGGCGCCACGGAAGATCGCGTAGTTGGGGCGCTGGATTTGGAGCGTGCCTTGGCGCGTGGCGAGAAAGCCTTTGAGCCGGGTCTGTTGGCGCGTGCCAATCGCGGCTTCCTATACATTGACGAAGTGAACCTGCTTGAAGACCAC
>JBEILF010000047.1:0-17089 GCA_040379385.1 Burkholderiales bacterium
AATTGGGCTGGGAAGTAGCAAAACGCGTTGGCCAACGCGGGACGCAATCGGTCGGCAAACAATAAGGAACAAGCAGGAACTCACGATGGACTTTTCCTATTCCGCAAAATCAGTAGAACTGCAGCAGCGCATGGAGGCATTTTTTGCCGAGTACATCATGCCGAATGAACATCGCTATCAGCAGGATATCGAGGCCAATAGCCGTGCAGGAAAGCGCTGGACTCCGACGGCGATTATCGAAGAGTTAAAGCCTAAAGCGCAGGCTGCGGGCTTGTGGAACCTGTTTATGCCGGGAAAGTTAGGTGCTGGTCTCACCAACTTGGAGTATGCCCCGCTCGCCGAGATCACCGGTCGTGTGCCGTGGTCGCCCGAAGTGTTTAACTGTAGCGCGCCGGACACTGGCAACATGGAAGTGTTCGCGCAATATGGTACTCCGCAACAAAAGGCACAGTGGCTCACCCCGCTACTGGCGGGCGAAATTCGTTCTGCCTTTGCCATGACCGAGCCGGGTGTCGCTTCAAGCGACGCCACCAACATCGAAACACGGATTGAGCGCAGCGGTGATGAGTATGTAATCAACGGCCGCAAGTGGTGGATTTCCGGCGCTGGCGATCCACGTTGTGCGGTGTACATCGTCATGGGCCGTAGTGACCAATTCGCGAACCCGCCCGCGCCGACCCACAGTCGGCAATCGATGATTATTGTCCCCGCCAATACGCCGGGAGTCACTGTAGTGCGTCCACTGCTAGTGTTTGGCTACGATGACGCGCCACACGGCCACTGCGAGATTGCCTTTGACAATGTTCGCGTGCCCGCCGAAAACATTCTGCTCGGTGAGGGTCGCGGCTTTGAGATTGCCCAGGGGCGATTGGGGCCAGGCCGTATTCATCACTGCATGCGCTTGATCGGCTTGTCCGAACGCGCCTTAAGACTGATGTGTGAACGCCTGACTTCACGCATAGCCTTTGGCAAACCGCTCTCAACACAAGGTGTGTGGCACGAGCGTATCGCCGAAGCTCGCTGCATGATTGACCAAGCGCGGCTGCTGACGCTAAAAGCGGCCTACATGATGGACACAGTTGGCAACAAAATTGCCAAGACCGAAATCGCCATGATCAAGGTGGTCGCACCCAACGTTGCGCAGAAGGTCATTGATTGGGCGATACAGGCGTATGGTGGTGCGGGGGTATCGGATGACTTTCCACTCGCCTTTGCCTACGCACAGGCGCGGTTGCTGCGTCTAGCCGACGGGCCAGATGAAGTACATCGGCAATCGCTCGCCAAAATGGAACTCGGCAAATACTTAAAGACGCCGTGATTCAATTCATTTAATTTCTCCTACCTTGCCCAATCTGGCGGTTGCCTAGAAAAAATGCAACCGCTGCTCGCGCGCACAACCACAGGGGTTGCACCAGGCGGAAGCCTATACATGGACGCCCGGAACATCGCCCGAACGCGGAACTGCGTGGCTAAACCGAACCCACTACCAGCACGCCCTATTCGGCCGTGCGTGCTACATTCATTACCATTGCCAACAACGAGTAGTAACCGCACAAAGACGTAAGGTCAACAATACCCTTCTCGCCGAACGCAGCAAGTACCGCAGCATAACAATTATCATCGACTGCCTTGTTCGTTTGAAACTGCCGACAGAACTCGTAGACCAAGCGTTGCTCAGCGTCCAACGCCTGCGGCATCGCATCAGCCACAATAGCATCCGCGTCCGCTTGTTTGACTCCTGCCTGCAACGCGATCAGATAATGAATGTTCCACTCGACCGGTTGACCCCAATGGTGCGCAACGATGAGGATGGCGAGTTCCGTTAATCGTTTGTCCAGTCCGGTGTTGTAACGTAAATACTCACCCGTCTTTTGCACACGCGCCACTAAATCCGGGCTGTACATCATCGGCTTGAACGGCCCGATCACCCCGCCGCGCGGCCCGGTAACGAGTTCCTTCGCCGCTTCAATCTGAGCGGCTGTCCACGTCTCACGCGGCGGCAGTGTAGCCACTCGACGCCTTCAAATGCCGACTGAATCGTTGTTGTCATTCACCCGCCTTGATCTTGTTGTCGCAAATCACCTTCGCCCAGCGGGCATAGTGGAAGAAAGTGGTCACCGGGGTCTATTGGCGCAACAAAATTCCGTTTGTCATCGCGTCGCCAATCTCGCAAATTCGGAGAGTACGCTCGATTTGTCGATCACGCGAAGCGCGGGTGCGCCAGTGTAGCCCGCATCCGCACAGAGATGTTTGCTTCGGCGAATGGGTGATTGGGGTTTCTTGATCACAACTTCATTCCTGAGTTAAGCCAAGTCATTTTCAACAATTGCCTTAATCTCTACCCACTCATCGTCTGTGAAGAGCCTAGATCGAGTGTGAAACGCTTTTCCTGTATTGCCCTCAAGTGAAAAAGTGCCTCCGCTGCCTTCGATCACATCTAGGATAAGCTGCGTATGTTTCCAGTACTCGTACTGAAGTTTGCCAATGTAAAAGGGCACGCCACCAACTACACCAAGCTTCACGTCGTAAGGACCGATAGTTAGGTCACTAGGCAAGTAGCAGTTTGCGGCGCTATTGTCGCAACACCCACCCGATTGATGAAACATGATTTCTCCGTAGAGTGATTTCATTTCTTCGATCAAAGCCAGTGCCTCAGGCGTGGCTACAACACGTTCAACCATGATGCGCTCCTTTGAATAGAAAAAGGGGCGAATTGCTTCGCCCCTCAATGTTGGTACAAGTGCCGATTAGAAGAATCCTAGCTTGCTCTCACTGTAGCTGACCAACAAGTTTTTGGTTTGTTGGTAGTGGTCAAGCATCATTTTGTGGGTTTCACGACCGATACCCGACTCTTTATAGCCACCGAAGGCAGCGTGAGCAGGGTAGGCGTGGTAGCAGTTGGTCCAGACACGACCAGCCTTGATGGCACGGCCCATCCGGTAGGCCACATTACCGTTGCGACTCCAAACGCCAGCACCCAAGCCGTACAACGTATCGTTGGCGATTGCCAATGCTTCGGCTTCGTCTTTGAAGGTTGTCACGGCTAGCACGGGGCCAAAGATCTCTTCTTGGAAGATGCGCATTTTATTATGACCTTTGAATAAGGTGGGTTGCACATAGTAGCCACCTTCGAGATCACCGCCCAGGTGGGCTTGTGAGCCACCGGCCAACACCTGTGCACCTTCTTGCCTACCCAAATCGAGGTAAGAAAGGATCTTGGTCAGTTGTTCTTTAGACGCTTGTGCGCCCATCATGCTGTCAGTGTCCAAGGGATTGGCATGTTTGATCGCTGCGACACGTTTCAACACGCGTTCCATGAACTTGTCGTAAATACTTTCTTCGATCAATGCTCGTGATGGACAAGTACACACCTCACCTTGGTTGAAGGCGAAGAGCACCAGACCCTCGATGGCTTTGTCCAAGAAACCATCGTCTTTGTCCATCACGTCCGCAAAGAAGATATTGGGTGATTTACCGCCCAACTCTAAAGTTGCAGGAATCAGATTGTTGGCTGCTGCCTGTGCAATCACGCGCCCAGTGCTGGTGGAACCAGTAAAGGCGATCTTGGCAATGCGCTTGCTATTGGCCAACGGCATGCCAGCCTCACGACCAAAGCCGTTGACGATATTGAGCACGCCCGGGGGAAGCAGGTCAGCAATCAGCTCGACCAAGATCAAGATCGAGATCGGTGTTGACTCCGCAGGCTTTAACACCACGCAGTTACCAGCACCCAACGCGGGGGCCAGTTTCCATGCGGCCATCAAAATGGGGAAGTTCCAAGGAATGATCTGACCCACCACACCCAGAGGTTCGTGGATGTGATACGCCATAGTATTCTCGTCAATTTCACTGATGCTGCCCTCTTGGGCACGCAAAGCGCCCGCGAAGTAGCGGAAGTGATCCACAGTCAGGGGAATGTCAGCGTTGAGTGTTTCGCGAATCGCCTTGCCGTTATCGATGGTTTCAGCATATGCCAAGAGTTCAAGGTTAGCTTCAATACGGTCAGCGATTTTCAAGAGAATGTTGCTGCGAGTGGCCGCATCGGTCTTACCCCACTTATCGGCAGCGGCGTGGGCCGCATCAAGTGCAAGCTCTATGTCCGAAGAGTCAGAGCGGGCCACCTTTGTGTACACCTTGCCGCTGATTGGTGTGATGACGTCAAAGTATTGACCTTTGACAGGCGCGGTCCATTTACCACCGATGTAGTTGTCATAATGGGCTTTGTATTGAATCTTGGCACCGGCTTGACCGGGAGCTGCGTAGACTGTCATGGATGTCTCCTGCAAATATTGGTTGAAGGTGGGGAACTAACACGTCCGCACTGCCACATTGTTTGCTAGACGCGCGCCATTAGAAGCTTACCCTAAAAATCATGTCTCAATGCAGGATTGATGCTGGATTCAAAAATGGCGTGACGAGCGACGGACATGATCTCATCAAAGCCTTGCAAGGCGAGAATAACGGATGAGGTCGCTAAGGGAAAACGTGCAGCGACGATTGTGCTATGTTCGACGGAAAATATATCGCGTTAGTTTGAACAGGCTACATGGCGCAACACGTAGTATCTGAACACATTTCCGTCATTCATCATTATGCATCTCGTACTTCCTACCAACGAGCATCTCGACAGTTACGTGGCCGCACTAGAACGCGGCTGGTCTGCCGACAATTTACGTCCTGAGGCCGCGCAAGAAGAGTTAGTCAGCATCCGCGCCGCTGCCGCTGATTTTCTCGCCAGTATGGAGGATCGAGAAGCCCAAGGGTCACCGATCACCCTGCCCGACGGCACGAAGGTGAAGCGATTGCCCGGCTTTAGGCGTTGGCGGTGGGATGGTGACTTCTGCGGCAGTATCAACTTACGCTGGCAGGATGGCACGCCCGAATTGCCGCCGCATTGCCTCGGCCACATTGGTTACGCCGTGGTGCCATGGAAACAACGGCTCGGATACGCGACGCTCGCGCTCGCACAGATACTGCCAGAGGCTAAATCAATTGGCCTGCCGTATGTTGAGATTACGACCGACCTTGAAAACATCGCCTCGCAAAAAGTCATCGTTGCCAACGGCGGTGTACTCGTCGAACACTTCACAAAAGGGCCGCAGTACGGGAGCAAACCTAGTTTGCGGTTTCGCATAACACTGGTCTAGAGCATTCGCCAGAAGGCGCAGAAGCAGTATTGGCCGCCTATGGCACGGCGTTGAAGCTTGAAGCGTACAATCCGCAAACTCGGAAAAAAGAGGAATCGCCATGCCCAACGCGCTTCGCAACACTCTCACCCTGATCGCCGGGGTTTCCAGTTGGGTAAGCGCATCCAGCCGGGAAAAGCGTAACACGCATGGTGCCAAGCCAGATCATCACGAAATGGGAACTTCTCGAAACCGTCGCGAGCGGGCGAAGTTCGTGCCGACGGGTTTGGCAAACACGGGACACGTACCCAGTGTACGGCGAGCACCGCAGGCGCGAAATTCGCCCACGCAGCAGGTTTATAGAAGTGCCCAAATAAAAGAACGCCAATATCGACGGGCATCTTCAGGCATAAATGCCGCAAAATACCCGCCGAATGGCGAGTTTTATAAGTGTTCCGAAGGACGCGAGAGGTCGAACCCGCCCTATTTCAGATACTTGTCGAGGAACGCCAGAATTTTCTGATTCGCTTCCATGGCGTTCTTCTTCTTCGAGAAGCCATGCCCTTCGTCCGCAAAAACGACATACTCAACTGGCACACCATTCTTCTGCACCGCAGCGACGATATCGTCGCTCTCCGCCTTAATCACACGCGGGTCGTTAGCGCCCTGGATGACCATCATCGGCTTACGAATTTCTTTGGCGTGGAACAGTGGCGATGTCGCGATTAAGAACTCGCGATCTGCCACCGGGTCACCAATTTCTTGGTACAGCGCCTTGCGGCTCGCTTCCCAATACGGCGGAATGCTCTCTAGGGTACGGATCCAATTCGTCACACCAAAAATATTCACGCCAACCTTGAACACCTCTGGACGAAATGCCAATGCGGCAACGGTCATGTAACCGCCGTAACTGCCACCCATGATGCCGATACGGTCAGCGTCGATGTAGCCCAGACTCGCCAGATAGGTTTTTGCTTCCGTGCAATCCCACAGTGGCTCACGACCGTGTTTTTTGTCGTCGGCAGCAAAGAACGACTTGCCATAACCAGAGCTTCCGCGGTTATTGATGCCCAACACCGCGTAGCCGTTGTTCACCAAGTATTGAATCTGCGCGCTGTACCCACGTCGTGTTTGTCCGCCGGGGCCGCCGTGCACATACACAATCGCAGGCACCTTGTTGGTTGCACTCGCCCCATGCGGCTTGTAGTAGATGCTGGGGATCACCATGCCGTCAAACGACTTAAACCGCACCACTTGTGCCTCCACCAAATCGGCCGGGTTGATGTCCTTAGCGAGGCTTTGTGTCAATTGTTTGGTTGAACGCGTTTTGAAATCGTGGACAAACAAGTTGCTCGGTGAACGGTCCCCATTGAGGTAGAAGGCCATCCGCGCTCCGCTCTTGGAGAAGGTCACGCCGCGAATTTCACCGCCGGGTAACTTTGGTAGCGCAACCGGCTTATCGTCAGCGCCTTCGGTGACACGAATAACAGTGCTACCGTCTTGGTTGATGGTGGTGACACGGTAACGGCCATCTTTCGAGAAATAGGTGCCGTTAACATCCCAGTCGGCCTTGGTATGATCTTTGACAACGCCGGTCGCGAGATCATAGGTTTTAAGCTGGGTAAATTCGCCGTCTGCGTTGCTTGTGAAGAAGAGCTGTTTCGAAGCAGGATCAAATGTAGACGCAGAGAATGATGCAACGCCGGTGTGTGCGGTAATGAGCTTGGCTTCCGCTTTCGCCACATCATAGAGGTAGATATCACTGTCGGATGTCGTGTTGGTCTTGCCTAATGCGATCCACTTTTCGTCGCGGCTGATCGCGGCGATCTGGTAGGCCTGCTCATTTTTGTACATCATGGTACGGGCATAAGTCTTAGCATCATAACGATACAAATCGAAAAAGCGCGGATCGCGTTCGTTGGTAGTGACATAAATCGCCGTATCGTTGGCGCTCCAGCCTACAAAGTTAGCCTTGAGTTTTGCGCCTGGCGTCAAGTCTTTCTCAGTACCATCAAGTTCACGTACGAACAGATGGTTGTTTTCGTCGCCGCCATTGTCGCGGGTAAACAGGATGCGATCATCATTGGGGAAAAAACTTACGGCATACGTCGAATCTGTTGCAGACTTGGTTTTGGCTTCGGCCCTGCCACCCGATGTCGAGATTTTGTAGGCGTTGAAAATTCCCGTCTCGTTGCTGCTGAAAAGAATGCTCTTCTCATCGCTGCTAAACGAGGCACCCGCATAACTCGTGGTAGCCATAAATTGCTCGATCGTGTATCGCTTCACCGTTTTGCCGGGCAAGACTTTTTCTACCTTTGCGGCGATAGCCGCAGAAGGCACGGCTACCGAAAAGGCAAACAACCATGTCGCTATGCTCGCCACTTTTAACCAAGGTTTCATCACCGACTTCCTTTCAAAAAATTGGTACGCTTCGCCCGTCAAGCACTACGCCTGCAACAGCGCCGCCATGCCGCATTATTGCAGGGCTTGCGATGGAACTTCACGACTTCTTCTTTATGCCAGAGACAAAGCCCTCTACAATAAGCAGCCTCCAAAAACTGAAAAAACAGAGACCTACGATGCCCGGCGAACTACCGAATAGCGCAACTGCTGCGCCTCCAGCGCCGCCTTCAGCGGCGTCACCGCTGATTCGCGCGGCACTCATGGTGCGAAACCTTGAACGCAGCCGTGCCTTCTACGCGGCGGTGCTGGGGCTGACCCAAGAGTACTTTGTGGGTGACATGCAGGGCTCCACAGCGGCGGCGGTCATCGGCGTGCCGGAGGACTCGCATATTCGCGCGGTGGTACTCAAGGCCCCCGGGGTGGACTATGGCATGGTCGGGTTGTTTGAAATGCCGACCGATACACCGGCTATCACGCCTCGCGAAGGCGGGCTTGCCCTCGGCGAGGCGGTTCTGGTGTTCTATGTCGATGATCTTGATCGGTCGGTCGCTGCGTCGGCGGCTCTCGGCGGCAGAATCGGCACACCGCTGCAGATTTTGAACGGGCGGCGTGAACTGGTGTTACGCGACCCCGACGGGGTGGCGGTTAACCTGATCGAACGACCGATCCGCGACGCCTACCGGCAACGGGCAGCGGGCGACCCGCTCACCTGGCCGCCAAAAACCACTTAAGGCGACTTTTTCCCCGCTGCTGCTGGTGCCGCCGAAGTAGTAGCTGCCCCGGCGGCCGCGCCCAACAGCTTATTGATCTCGATGAAGTTGCCATCGTTATCAAACACACTGCTGAACAACACCGGGATCACAGTGTTGTTGGGACCCGGATATTCAATCCGATACGGCTCGGTATCGATTTTGATGTTTGGCGTCGCTTTGATCTTTTCCCAGCGCGTGTCGAGATCCTTGGCATTGATCACCATGATCATGCCGCCCGCATTGGGCCGTTTGAATTCGGTGATCGGTGGCAACATCGGCTGATTCAGACGCTGCATCAGCCCAATTGCACCAATGAACTGATCGTTGGCGCGTAACAACACCAGACGAATCGTCGGCGGCGTGACCTTACCGTCCTTATCTTTGCCGCCACCGATGAGCTGGTCATAAATCACCTTCAGTCCAAGTGCGTCGCGATAGAGCGGCAGCGATTTTTCGATGTCACGCACCACCAATGTCGTACGGCGTATATCCACCGGAATTTTTTCATCGTCGGGAACCGGCTGGGCGTGGGTGAGACCGGTGATCGCTACCAACAAAACGAGCGCAGCAAACAAAACTTTTTTCATGGAAATTCCTCTGTCAACAAACCCTCGTCAGGCCCATTTGTTTCCCGTGTAGTGTTCATTATGCTCACCGACGTCCGGCAAACCCCAATCCGGCTGCGCGGGTTCATTGGCGAACTTGATCGGATTATTCAAGTGTTTTGTGCCGTCAGCTTCGATATGAATCGTGCCACGTGCGGCAAGGTGGGGTTCCTGTGTTGCCTCATAAAGATCCCGCACAGGCGACCAACATACGTCTACACCATCGAGAAACACCGTCCAATCGGCGATGGATTTTGATGCAAATGTATCGCGTAGAAACCGCTTCACCGGCTCGTGCGAGGAACCAGGCGGAGTTGACCCGGCGGCAATCAAATCCGGTCGACCGAGTGCGGTAAGCAGGTTCTTCACAAACTTGTGTTCACTACCGCCGAGTGCCAGCCACTTGTGGTCAGCCGTCTCATACAGATTGTAAAAGCTTCCGCCACCAAAACTGCGTTGCTGCTGCACTTCCGGCGCTTTGTTTTGGCTAAACGGAATGCCCATGACATTCGGCGTCCAGCTCAATAGTGAATCTTGCATCGAGATATCGAGGTAATCACCTTGGCCGGTCTTTTCGCGACGCAGCAGCGCCATCAATATGCCCGACAACGCCATCAACGAACCCGCCATATCGGCCACCGGCATGTTTGGGTGTGTTGGCTTGCCGTCGCGGCCAAGATTCAAACTCACCACGCCACTATCGGCTTGTATCGCCAAATCGTGCGCTGGCTTCAATCGCTTGGGGCCGGTTTGACCGAAAGCGGAAATACTGCAATAGACGATACGTGGATTGCGTTTAGAAACCGTCGCGTAATCAATGCCGAGGCGATCCACCGTACCGGGCCGAAAACCTTCCACCACCACATCGGCCGTATCGATGAGTTTGAGCAACGCCTCCTTCTGCACAGGGTGTTTGAGGTCGAGGCTGATACTTTTTTTGCCGCGATGGGTATTGCGAAACCATACCGTGTGACCCGTTTGTGAAGCACCGACGTGCCGTACCGGTTCGCCCTCTCCCGGTGGCTCCAGCTTGATGACCTCCGCTCCGTGGTCGGCCATCAACATCGTCAGATGTGGGCCAGGCAAAAACAGTGAGAGATCAACGACGCGGATGCCTTCGAGTTTCATGATTTGGCTGCTAGAGGACGGCTTTGTTCGCACGCAGCGTGGCAAGTTCGCCATCGCTATAACCAATTTCGCGCATCAGTGATTCAGTATCTGCACCCAACGCCTTCGCCGGCGCTGCGGGCAAACGTTGGCCATCCACCTTGATCGGATTTGCCAACCGCCGCAACGCCGGATTGGCCGGATGATTCAGCGTCTGGATCATGCCGACCTGCGCAACGTACGGATTGTCCAACCCCTTCGCCATGTCATAGATCGGCGCGATCGGAATCACGCCACCAAGTTTTTGCATCCACTCATCGGGCGTATGTTTCATGAACTCGGCATCCAAAATCGGGGTGAGTGCTTCCCGATTCACACGGCGATTGGGAATGGAGTCGAAGCGCGGATCACGCGCCAACTCAGGTTTTCCGACACCCTCACACAGCGCCACCCAGAATTTATCGATCATACAAAGCACAAACACCCAGCCGTCTTTGGCTTGATACATTTGTGCCGGAACTGTCGCCGGATGCGCACCACGCGGCATGCGCTGGGTGACGTGGCCGTTGTTCAGATACCAGGTTGCCGGATAACTGAGCTGATGCAGCGCTACGTCAAACAACGATACATCGACATCGCGCCCTTTGCCGCTCTTCAATGCGCCGACGACACCGGCGAGTAATGCGATCGACATCGTCATCCCGGTCATGAAATCGACCACCGACAAACCAAAGCGAGCGGGCGGGCCGTCCGGTTCACCGGTCAACATGCAAAAACCAGCTTCGGCTTGCATCAAGTAATCGTAGCCCGGCCAATCAGTACGGTCATTGTCACGTCCGTATGCCGAAAGATGCGCGCAAACAATGGATGATTTTATCTTTGACAGCGTGAGGTAATCGAGCCCAAGTTTTTTCGGCTGATCACCACGCAGGTTGTTCAACACGGCGTCGCTGTTGGCTACCAGTTTTTCAAACACCTCGCGGCCACCCGGTGCTTTGAGATCGAGCGCAAATGACTTCTTATTGGCGTTAAACGTTTGGAAAAACTCCGAGTCGCCCTCGCCAAGAAAGAACGGCCCGTTCGCGCGAGAAACATCTCCACCTGTGGTCGGGTTTTCAATCTTGATGACCTCAGCACCTAGATCGGCTAAGTACATCGAGCCGTATGGGCCAGCGCCATATTGTTCAACCGCAACAATGCGGATGCCCGCGAGAGGCAGATTTGCTCGCGCTTGTGTCATGACAATCGCCCAGCCGAGTTTCGTAACAAGCGCAAGTTTGGCGAAGCGGGAACTGCGCGCGAGGAGCGGAGTTTATTTTTCATAAATGAGGATTTCGCGCGCGGTTTCCAACGAAGCAAAACCAAGCGCAGTAGAAAATCGGCAGGCGCTACACCCGGTTACGTTCGACCAACTGCTTGGCAATAATAATGCGCTGCATTTCGTTGGTACCCTCACCAATACACATCAGCATGGCGTCGCGATAAAAACGCTCGATCTCATACTCCACCGAATAACTCGCGCCACCAAAGATGCGCATCGCCTCTGAGGCGCAGAACACTCCTGCTTCGGAGGCGAAATATTTCGCCATCCCGGCTTCCATGTCACAGCGCTGGCCGCCGTCGTAAGCACGCGCGGCACTCTCGACCAACAATTTTGCGGCTTCCACTTGGGTAGCCATCTCGCCCAGCTTTAACTGGATGGCTTGGTGTTCACAAATTGGTTTGCCGAATGTTTTGCGCTCTTGTGCATAATGCACCGCCAACCGCGTTGCGCCTTCGGCAATGCCCGCACCACGGGCCGCAATGTTGATGCGCCCTAGTTCCAGCCCGCCAACAGCCTGCTGGAAGCCCTTACCTTCAACCCCGCCAAGCAAACAACTCTCATGCACACGGTAGTCCTGAAACGCCAATTCACAACTATCAATTGACCGGTAACCAAGCTTTTTCATCTTGTTGGAGACGATGAAGCCGTCGCCTTTCTCGGCGATCAGCATACTCATCCCCTTGTGGCGCGGCTCGGCGGTCGGATCCGTTTTGACAAGCAATAAAATGCCGCCACCGTTGCCAGAGTTGGTGATCCAAATTTTGTTGCCGTTGACCACATAGTGATCACCGTCTTTTCTGGCAACGGTGCGAATCGCCTGTAAATCTGTTCCGCAATCCGGCTCGGTCAAGCCAAGCCCGCCACGCAGTTCGCCACTGGCCATCCTTGGTAAGTACTTTTTTTTCTGCTGCTCGGTGCCCGCGCGTTCAATTGCCGCCGCCATGATGAGGTGTGAATTGAAGATACCAGTCGGTGCCATCCAAACTGAGGAGACACGGGTGACGATCTTGGCATACACACTTGCTGGCAAACCAAGGCCACCGTACTGCTGGCCGATTGTTGCGCCAAACAGCCCAAGCTCTTTCATTTCCTCAACCAAGGCGTGTGGATACTTATCTTCATGGTCGTACTCTTTGGCAATCGGCTTGACCGATTTTTCGACCCAGCTGTCGATGGCATCGAGCAGCATTCGCTCATCTTCTGACGTGAAGTTGTTGGTTTCTGTCATTGCGTTCATGGCGTTATCTCAAACTTAAAACACAAGCATTGGCGCGGTTTTTCGGGCAAGAATGCTTGAAAGTGCCCGCCGCTATTCAACTCTAGCAAAGCGAAAAAACTAATAGTTGACCTTGTCTTCGACGCTATACCCTTGCTTCGCAATCAACATCGTACGATTAAAAGTGCAAACCAGTTTCTTGTCCTGGTTGTAGCCATCGGTACGAACACTCACAATACCCGCTCCTGGTCGGGATTTTGATTCGCGTTTGTCAAGCACCTCGGACTCGGCATATAGCGTGTCGCCGGCAAACAATGGATGGGTCATCTTGATATCCGTCCAGCCGAGGTTGGCGATCGCTTTTTGACTAACGTCAGTCACACTCATGCCAACCATAAGCGCCACCGTCAGGGGTGAGCAAACGATACATTTACCGAACTCAGATGCCTTTGCATATTCAGGATCAAAGTGCATCGGATGGGTGTTCATCGTCAGCAGCGTAAACCAGACGTTGTCGGTTTCCGTAATTGTCCGACCCGGTCGATGTTCATAAATGTCGCCAACATGGAAATCCTCAAAATACCGCCCGAAGTGTTCGCGATATCGATTTGGTCCGACTTGTTTGACGTTTTGTACCATAACTTCCCCGTGTTTTTCTAGGCGACGTTCGCCAATCTGGTATCTGTATCGCGTAACCCAAGTTTTGCAAGCTCCATCACACGAATTGCGGCGAGTTCGATTGGCCGATCAACCAACTTGCCATCGACTGCGATCGCGCCACCATCTGCCGCCTGCATCGCAGCCACGACTTTTTCGGCATGTGCCAATTCGTGTGACGTCGGCAAAAATGCTCGCTGGATGACATCAACTTGCGCGGGATGAATCGCTGACTTGCTAGTGAAGCCCAAGTCCATCACACGTTGTGTATCCAGCGCCACCTCCGGTACATCCTTAATCTCTAAACTGGGCACATCAATTGCGCCAGTTTCGGCCTCTGCGGCGGCCGCAGCAATCATGCCGCGCGCCCACAACCAGCCGTCGTAACCGGGCTTGATGCGCGCGGCGACGGCGTAATCAAAACCGCCGAACATCAGGGCCTGCAGCTGTTTTGTCGCGTTTGCAATCGCACGAGCTTCAAACACCGCGTGTGGCGACTCAAGCTGTGCGATCAACGCAATCTCCGCGTGGTTCAGGACCTCTAGGACGCGGAGAATTTCATCGGCGCTTTCTACTTTTGGCAGCATGACAAATGCTGGCCGAAAACCGCCAGATGAGATCGCCACTAGATCTGCGCGACCAAGCGCCGTCGTTGCGTTATTGATACGTAAACCAAGTTCGCTTCGTAACGGGCCTGCGGCGGCAATAAAATCGAGCGTCGCCCGGCGAGCCGTTGCCTTATCAGCAAGCGCTACTGCGTCCTCCAGATCAATACAAACTTGATCGGCGTCGGAGGCAAGCGCTTTGTCGAATCGATCCGGTCGAGAGCCTGGGACAAATAGCAAACAGCGGCGCGGGTTGGGCAGCATGACTAGGCTTTCACGTTCGCCGCAAAGTGTTTTGCGATGTCAAGACGACGCGCAAACAGCACACCCCGCTTTTGCGAGGCGTACTTCAGAAATTTTTCCAGGTAGCCGATCCGTCCCGGGCGGCCAATGATGCGCAGATGCAAGCCGAACGACATCATGATTGGCGTTGTACGTGTCTTACCACTCGCCTCTTTATGCATCTGATCAAGCGTGTCGACCGCGTACTCCAGCCAATGTGACGGCAGGTAGCCCGGAGCCAACCACATCTTCATGTCATTAGTGTCAAGCTGGTAGGGCAAGATAATCATCTTTTTCTTGCTACCGGCGACATCGCCCCAGAACGGCGTGTCGCGGGAATAGTCGTCCATGTGGTACAGGCAACCGGCCTCTTGCAACAGGCGGCGGGTATTTTCAGTATGCAAGTACCGCGACAGCCAGCCCTGCGGACGCACACCGGTCGACTTCTCGATACGATCCAAACCGTTCTTGATGAATTCACGTTCACGCGCTTCATCAAACGAAAACTGGTGCACCCAGCGATAACCGTGGCAGCACGTCTCGTGTTTGCGGGCTTTGATGTAGTCGGCGATTTCTGGGGCACGCTCCAGCGCGACGGCCGCCGCAGTGTATGTCGCTGCTACCTTGTACTTGTCTAGTAATGCGGCCACACGGGCATGACCTTCGAGAATGCCGTAACGGTAGTTTGATTCGTTGCCATAGTTACGGATTGGCTTTTTCAGAGAGACGCCGAGTTCATCCAATGGCTCGGTGATCTTGTCACCGTCACCGAGAGAATATTCAGAGCCCTCTTCCACATTGACCACGACCGACAACGCGACCTTGGCTTTGTTGGGCCAGGTCCAGCTTGATGATTTTGCCTGGGGCGTTTTCTTGGTGACTGGCATTCAGATTCCAGAGCGTTGATTTGAGAGGTTGAAAAACGTCGCGAGCGAAGCCAAGACTAGGCGCAAATTCGCTAGGGTGCGGAGTGTATGTGGTGATACATGAGCAGCCCGAGCGGATTTGCAACAACGTATTGGCAAGCGCAGCAGTTTTTCAATGGTATTCCTCACCGCCGGACACATTCATCGATTCTCCGGTTACATACTGCGCCTCATCACTACACAACCACGCACATGCCGCCGCGGTATCCGTCGGCAATCCCGGACGTGCCAACGGAATGCGCGACTTCATGGCATTCATGTACTGTTCCATGGTCAGACCAAGCGCCTCAGAAAAATATTCGTTCTGCCAAGCACCCAACCCCGTGGTGACATGGTTCGGGCAGATCGCATTGGCGGTGATGTTGTACTTTCCCATTTCGATTGCCGTCACACGTGTAAGTCCGGTCATGCCGTGTTTGGAAGAGCAGTAGGCTGAGGCAAATGGAAAGCCTGACTTCGCCGCTTGCGAGGCGATGTTGACGATGCGGCCACCCACCCTGCCGCTTTCGTTTTGCTTGATCATCTGCATCGCGGCATATTTCGTACACAGGAACGCGCCGCGCAGGTTAACGCCAAGCACGGCGTCCCACTCTTCAATGGACATTTCCACAATCGGCTTCATCAGATAACCGATGCCGGCGTTGTTCACCAAAATGTCGAGGCTAGCGTAGCGCGTCACCGTTGTCTCAATCGCTGTTTTAACTTGCGACTCTTCGAGCACGTCAAGCGCCAGCGCAGTACACGCGCCGCCATTACCGGAGGCTACCGCTGCAGCGTGAATGTCTGCGGCCACCTGTTCCATCTCAGACAGTATGCCGACGGCGGTCTCCGGCATTTGTTTGCCCTTGGCGTGACCGATGTCGGTTACCACCACTTTGCAGCCTTCGGTTGCGAGCCGACGAGCAATCGCTTCACCAAGCCCCTTGCGGCGGCCTGCGCCTGTGACGAGGGCGACCTTACCCTTGAGTTCAGTGTATTGAGCCATTTCTCTTTATTTATCCTATATCTCTATCGGGAGTTGTTGGTCGGTTAGGGAGCGAACCAAGTCCGTCGCGAGCGATGGCAAGGCTCGGAAGACATTGATGAGAACACCGGAATGTATAGAGTCATACATGAGTAATTCGAGTCTGTCGCCAACCCAGTGCGGTCGAGCGCAGCAGGATTTCGCCTACAAGTTGTCGCAAACGATAAACATCGGGCTGTCAGCAAAACCTTGAAACTGCTTTGCACCCGCTTGCACCGCATCGGTTCCCACATCCTTGAAGAACGCGTCCAAGTCGGGGACTGTGATCACTTCCGCGTACTGGTACGGTGGCGTGGCATCAGACCCCAACAGCATTTTGGTCTTCAGAACTTCGAAGCCGGACACGGAGCCTAGTGTGCGGACAAGCGGAATGTCGCTGGACTTTGCCCACGCCTCATAAGCTGAGACATCAGTTCCGGGTTTCAAATTGAACAGGACGAGGATGGTTGCCATAACGATCTCCAAGTTGAACTTGCAAAGTTGTCCGGACAAATTTTAAGCCCACAATTCATCGCCGTCAAACGGGGCAAATTGTCATCGCCTAAACGACAGCGCTCAACAGACCAGTTCGGTCAACTCCCCATCTGGTCCACGCACCACACCCACTGTCGCGCCGAAGTACGGTGGCTGCGTGCGCACTGAGGGCGCAACGACCCAGCTTGCACCGATGGGCAAGGCATCAACCTTCACACCGATCATCGCTACTCCCTGCGGCAGGCTGCCATTCGACTGTGGCCTTTGGGTGGATTTGACGGGATATTGATCGACTTCGAACAGCACCGTGCGCCGGTCGGAAATCGTCGCCAGTTTGTGTGCGGTGGAGGCATCCAGACCAAATGCGATATTGATCACGCTGTAGGGCATCTCCCATTCACCGCCGGTGGTCGTTCCAAGCAGAGCGTGATAAAACTCAAGCGAGGCTTTCATGTCGCGGCAGCCCATCACCGCGATAAACAACCGGTCAACCCAGCACTTGGCCATCGGCAGGTCACTCGAAGGCAGGTCACCACGAACTTCATTTAAGTAAATGGCTTCGCCGCCAGGGCCCCGTGCTTGCATCGG
>JBEILF010000048.1:0-16164 GCA_040379385.1 Burkholderiales bacterium
AGGCAGTTTTGTTAACTCGGCAACTACAGATGAATTACAAAAAAACCTGCTCACGCGAAGGCTGGAGACGAATTTTGGCGTCACAAACGCTGTACAGAATGGATCACAGCACGGAGCACGCCCTGTGGTTGTGCGCGGGAATGAGGCGGTTTTGTTAACTCGGCAACTACAGATGACTTACAATAAACCCTGCTCCCGCGCAGGCGGGAGCCTAATTTTGCTTTGCAAACGAGCAGTCAAATTGGGTCCCCGCCTGCGCGGGGACAGGTGGAATTTGCGATTTTTTAACTATGTTCAATTGCCGGATCAATAGAAGTTCCCAGACAGCAAACTCCGCTACTAGTGGGTAGTTTCAGACAAGAATGCTTGGAAACGCCCGCCAGTCGGCGAGCTTCACTTTCTGCAACTGGCCAATCTATTGCGCGGGATTCACCGCCAACGTATACAACGCATCGAGAATTTTTTCCTCGTGACGATACATGCCGGAGTATTCGCCTGGTGTGGTCTCCGGATCAACGCCGTGACCACCGATCAGATAGATCATGCCATCACGCGAAAATGGGTTGAACACCA
Organism: Burkholderiales bacterium; assembly: GCA_040379385.1. Taxonomy (GTDB): domain Bacteria; phylum Pseudomonadota; class Gammaproteobacteria; order Burkholderiales; family Usitatibacteraceae; genus UKL13-2. Next base: position 574 of record JBEILF010000048.1, read on the forward strand.
TCGCGGACTTCAATCCCCACGCGTCGCCAAGATGGCCGTAGGCGCGATAGCCTCCAGCACGAACCAGACGGTCGCCATTGCCTGCACCGGTGATATCGAGGAAGTGTTGATTGCCAAGTCCCCATGCATTCATCAAGCGCCGCGCGCTGCCAAAGTCCGCCTCGCCATTGGGGTCACCGTTGCTCCCGCCAGCGACCTTCTCGCCTTTGCCATTGTGCCGCCACTGCTCGCGCAGCATTTCTGCAACCGTCGCCGGTTTCAAAATCACCTTTCCGCGGTGAACACCATCATTCATCAGCATCAACATGATTTCGGCAAGCCCGGTCGCAGATAACCGGCAATTGCCTTGCGGGCCAAACAACGTACCGTTGGTACCGATCTTGTAATCAGGTAGTGCGCGGGGCGCGGGGCGCTGTTTGCTGTGGTCATCAACCTGTGCAATCCACGGGCCACTAGAGTTCCACACCTCCTTGCCATTCACTTCCGTACGCTTGCGGTATAGGGTGGCAACGTTGGCCAGATCGGCGTCCGATAGATCAGCAGGATGAAAACCACCCGGCAGCGCCATCGGGTCGAGAACAAGCCTTCGCATCAACCGATCAAAACGCTCGCCGGTGACACTCTCCATCACACTGCCAATCACACCCCACGGTAGATTGGCATACTGAAAATAGACACCGGGTTTGGCGTTTCTTGCCCACATCGCGCCTTTGCCGTAACCAACCCCGCCGGGCAGCAATACATCGCGCAGGCCGAGCTTAAGCGACGCTTCCCAATAGTACCCACCATCATCTCGTAGCGACGAGGTGTGCGATAGCATTTGCCGCAAGGTAATCGGCGTGTCAGCGAAGTGCGGATTGCGCAATGTGTAGCCGAGATATTTGCTCACATCTTCGTCGAGATTCAGCTTTCCCGTCTCGACTAACTTCATCACGCCGAGGGTCGTCACCAGTTTTGAAATCGACGCAATGCGATACATCGTCGCCGCATCAGCCGGCTTGTTGTTGGCCGGGTTGGCGACGTCGATCCACTTGGCGCCAAACTGTTTGTGATAAACCGTTTTACCCGCCTTGACGGCCAACACTGAGAGGCTCGAAAGCGGCTGCGCTGCGCTATTCACGATTGCTTCCAGTGCGGCATCGAGGGTTTTGTTTGGCGCGAGCTGTGCGCCTGATTTAATTTTTCCGTCGGCCATCGCACCCCTCCCTGCGACTAGTGCTGCAGTGCCCATCATCAATGAAATCGCGCTACGTCGGTCCATATCATTTTGCCAAGTGAATAGAACCCAACTCATCGGCGCGTTTCAATACCGAGCCCCCGGAGGTCATCACTTCCAAGATAGCGGCAGTTTCGGCGTCCGGTGTACCGTCAAACTGGCTCTGGCGGTACTTCAGTTGGAAGGCACCAATCATCGCCCGAGTCGCTTTATCCAACTCACCGTTTTGTGGCGGTGAGAAGCCGTGCGCCTCGAGTTTTTGTTGAAACCACAATACGTTTGGCAACACCGTGTCGTAGTAAGCCTTCTTCTCAGCCACCAACTTCTCATCCGGCCACGGAATGAGGCCCTCGTCGGCCAGACGTTTCCAAGGAAAACGAGGTCCGGGGTCAGTCTTACGCAAAGGCGCAATATCACTGTGGCCTAAGATACGATCCGGCTGAATGTTGTGCTCCTTGACGATCTTTTTCACCAACGCCACCACCAAATCCATTTGTGCTTTCGGATAGTCGAAGTACTCACGACCGTTGGGGCCATCGCGAAAACCGATGTTAACGATCTCGATGCCAATCGAGGCCGCATTTAGCTGCGTGTGCCCCTTCCACGAGCTCAACCCCGCATGGTAGGCGCGCCGAGTTTCATCCACCAGCTGAAATACTTTTGGGTTTTTCTGGCCTGGCAAATCATTTGTATGGTCGGTCACAAGGTAGTGACTCGACACTGCGTCCTCGGTGAGAACACGTAGCGACTTTGGATTGTCGATGGCGGTGTAATGCAGAATCAAAAACTGTGCGCGGCTGTCCTGGCTTTTGGCGGTGTAAGTCCGATCAATATACAAGCTCGAACAACCGGACAGCATGATCAGCAGGCCACAGAGTAATACACGTCTCATCAAAGTCTCCCTCTCGGCATGCTAGCCTGAATGTTTCAGCGGTCGCCCGCCGCTGCGAAACAACAATCTTGCCGCAATACGAGATGCAGCGACATGCGCTTCGGCGACTCGTACCGTCAATTCTGCGCCATGCGGCAGCTGTTCGCGCAATGTTGATTCAATCAGCGGATGCATACGTGCCGCTCCCCCGGCAAGCGCCAGCGGTCGTAGGCCAAAACGGCGGATCATCGCGTTGCCTAACCTCGCCAGCTCGACACCAGCCTGCTCAATGATAGTGCGCGCGAATGGGTCGGTGTCGACGGCAGCCGCCACCGTTGTTGCAACCTGTCCGATCTCACCGCGATCACTTGTGTAAAAAAATTGGCGGGAAAAAGACCAGTCGCTACCGCCGATACGCGCGAAAATTGCCACGGCCATCGGAGATTGCTGCCACCGCCCCGGTTGCTCGTCTTCTAGGCGCCAGATATGTCGCAACGCTTCGCGTACGATCCAGAAACCACCGCCAGCGTCGTCGAGATACACACCACGCCCACCCGCCCGGTGCAACGTACCGGCGGGATCAATGTAGGCGGCAACCGAACCGGTTCCGGCATAAATGACATAACCTTCTCCGCGACGAAACAAATCGCGGTATGCAATTTCAATATCGCTGTGCACCGTAACATCGTCACTGCCAATACCAAGTGGCACTGCAATTTCCCTGCACAGCAGTTCATCTCGTGAATCCAGTCCCGTGACGCCGGCACAGACGCGCTTCGCGCCGCCATAAGCGGCCACTTGCGTAGCAAGATCAGTCATCACGTGTTTGATGTGCGCTCTGCCGTCGCTGGTGTTCAGTTGTAGCGCGGTCAAACCGGCGACGAACCCTTCTGCCACCAACTCACCGTCTGGTTGCGACAACGCCCAGCGGGTTTTTGTGCCACCGGCGTCGAGTCCCAATCCTAAGGAGGCGTCACGGCTCACTGTCACGGTGCACCCTTTGCCGCTTGTAACTGCGCCGCCGTAATTCTAACGCGCGGGCTCTCGTTGCCAAATCGATCAATCGTCGACCAGACCACGACATCCGGCAACGCATCTAAGCCAAACTGCCGCGTATCGAGAACTTGATCGGCATTTTCCCCACGCGTCGGCAGCAGTTGCAACTGCCATTGGCCGCTCTGGCGTGTCCACACCACATGGGTGAATGTGGCGTGGTCGCGCGACAAGGCGGCCATCACTTCAATATTGCTGCCACGCCGTACGATTTCGATTTTTGGCGGCGCGGGTGGCGTACGGCTCAGCCACGGTGACGCCGGCACCAACGCCGGGGTTGCGTACAGCTTGGCTAATTCGTCGTTCACGCCGCGGCGGTTTTGTGTCAGCCCGACCATACTGAAGTGCACATGACCGGTGGTCATCGGCTGTGTTGATTGGCGACCGCGTGTCAGCCTGATTTGGTTGACGATCTCACTGGGTGCCCACGACTTGGCTTGGCTGTCTGCAGTTTGAATGCGCGTCAAATACATGCCCGGCCAGAGGTGGCGACCGGCCGTGTTTTCCTTCGCCCAATAATCGAGCAGCACGCCAAACGCTTGTGGTGCCTGATCGATCGGCCAATACAACTGCGGCGTGAAGTAATCGAGCCAGCCATTTTGTAACCATAACTCGGCGTCAGCATACAGCTTGTCGTATTGGCTGAAGCCCGCGATGCCCGCCGGGCGCTTTTCAGGTTTACCCAAACCGAACGGACTGATACCAAATTTGACGTGCGGTTTTTCGCGCTTGATACCGGTGTAGATTTTTTCAATCAGCACGTTCACGTTCTGCCGCCGCCAATCGGCGCGGGCGAGCTTTCCGCCGGATGCCAAATATGCCTGCCATGTCAACTCGTCGGGGAATGGCAACTCAGCACGCGGCTGCGGCGTATCATCGGGCGACGCTGTTGCCGCCTCAGTTCCCGGAACCGGTACGGGGTAAGGATAAAAGTAGTCATCAATATGCACGCCGTCAATGTCATAACGCTTCACCACGTCGAGAATCACGTTGAGCGTATGTGCTGAGGCGGCGGCTTCGCCCGGGTCCATCCAAAGCTGAGCGCCGTATGATTTCACTGCATGCGGCTTGGTATTCGAAATGTGGCTTTTGGCGTTGGCAGACTTCGCGGCTGTTTGGCGCGCGCGATAAGGGTTGAACCACGCATGCAGCTCAATCCCCCGTTTGTGCGCCTCGTCTACCCACAGCTTCAGCGGGTCATAGTAGGGATCCGGCGCTTGGCCCTGTGTGCCGGTCAGGTACTCAGACCATGGTTCAAGCTTTGAGTCATACAAAGCATCCGCGCTGGTACGAACCTGCAACACAATCGCGTTCATGTTCAGTCGCTTGACGCGCTCTACCGTGTCAATGATTTCCGCTTGCTGTTGCGCGACCGTTAGATCGCGACGGCTCGGCCAATCAATGTTGGCAACACTCGCCACCCACACGGCACGAAACTCGCGCTGCACCTGAGGCGGCTCGGGGATCGGCGGCTCAGGCTTCGGGCCGGTATCGGCACAGCTTGCGAGTAGAACCAGCGCTGCTGCACTAAAAAATGGGAAAAATGGAGGGAAAAATGTGGAGAAAAATGGGGTCAGACACCATTTTACATCACAGAAAAATGGGGTCAGACACCATTTAACGAAGGCACCAATACCAAAGCTCTTCAGTGAAGCTGACTTTAAATGGTGTCTGACCCCATTTTTTAGAGAGACTAAACCTTGATAAACCATTTTTTCTTCCAGAGTAAGTACCCGATCGCAAGCATGACGAGATTAAACAAAACCGCAAACAACAACGATTGATTCACCGGCGTCAACGGCAAAGCCTTAATCGGCGCATAAAGAATTGCCTTTAGGCTGATCATCTTGCCGTCCTCCCCCGTAAATTTAATGAATCCCAACATTTTTGCTACCAAACCAGAGAACGCAAAAATAAACAAGGCATTCATACCGTAGATGGTCATGGGCAAAAACCACTGGCGCGATTGCTTGCGAAGTCGTTGTGAATCATTGCCGTCAATCAGCCAGAAGAACGCAGCAAACATCAGCAGGCCCCAGCCGGTCATGAAGATGGAATACGACGTCGTCCACAATGGTTTGTTGATCGGCATGAAGGTTGAATCGATGATAGCGCCGACCCATAGACACAACAGCCCCGCCAACATCATCCATACGGTCTTTTCCGCATTGTTGTAGGCGGATGCCAACCAGTGGCCGAGCAACACACCGAACAACATGCTCGTCAGTGCGGAAATGGTCGTGAACAGACCTTCCGGATCCCACGTCTTTGATTTCGCCCACATATGCCCCGTCAGAAACAGGCGGTCGATGTACGAACCGAAATCGCGCCCAGGCTCAAGCGCACCCGCCACCACAACACCATTTATGTCTGTGACTGGCACAAACAACATCATCGCCGTGTAGAAGACGAGCAGGCCGACAATCCACCAACATTGCTGCCGCCAGTTAAACCACAAGACAATCGGCGCGGCGAGTGCGGTGCATAGGGCGATGCGTTGCAGCACACCCGGAATACGTAGTGTGTCGAGGTTGAAGTTAGGGATGAAGTTGAGTGTTAAGCCAATCAAGAAAATGATGCCGGCGCGCTTCCACAATGACAACATCATTGCCACACGGTCTTCCATGCCTGCCGGATTTACCGCACGTTTCTTCGCCAATGAAAACGTCATTGACACGCCGCAGATAAACAAGAAGAACGGAAAAATCCAATCGGTGAAGGTCCAGCCGTGCCACTCCGCGTGGGCGAGTTGCGGATAGAGGTTGCCCCAGTCGCCGGGGTTATTCACCAGCACCATACTGGCGATCGTGAAGCCGCGGAAGGCGTCGAGGGAAACTAAGCGGTCGTTATCAGTGGCAGGCAACATTCACAAAACTCATTGACCGGCGGGTGATTTCAGCCATAAATGGCCGAAACTGCCCGCCCTTTCTAGGCTTTAACTTCTTGCTGTTTTTTCCCAAACGCCGGATCGATCTTCAAAAACAACGTGACGGCAATTGAGGGCAAAGTGCAGATGCAAACCCAGATAAAGAAGTGCTGATAACCCAACTGCGTTTGAATCCAGCCGCTCACCATGCCGGGCAGCATCATGCCCAGCGCCATAAATCCGGTACAAATCGCATAGTGCGCGGTTTTGCATTTGCCGTCAGCGACCATAATCATAAATAGTAGATACGCAGCAAAACCAAACCCATAGCCGAGTTGTTCGATGACGATGGCGAGCGTAATGATGATATGGCTGGTCGGTTGCGTATAGGCCAAGTACACAAACGCGAGGTTCGGGATATGCACGGCGAACAACATCGGCCAGATCCAAGCCTTTAAGCCGCCGCGAGAAATGGTGAAGCCGCCTACCAAGCCGCCGATCGTCAGCGCCAACACGCCATAGGTGCCGTAGATCAGCCCGACGTCTTTGGTAGTCAGTCCCAGACCGCCCTTGTCGATTGGATCGAGAAAAAACGGGGCAATCAATTTCAGTGCCTGCGCTTCACCAAGCCGGAACGTGAGCAGGAATGCAAGAATCAACAAAATTTCCGGCTTGGTGAAAAACTCTTTGAAGGTCACCAAAAAATCCGCCACTGGATTATTCGCCACTTTCACCGTCACATCCGAGACAGGCTGCGGCAACACCACTCGGTGATAGAAAAACAGCAGCAAGAACATTCCCGCCAACACCCAAAATACAATCGACCACGCCATGGTCATGCTACCGGTTGTCTCCGACAGTTGGCCGGCGAGGTAAACCAGCGCCCCCTGCCCTGCGATCATGGCGATGCGATAGAAGGTGGAACGCACGCCAACAAACGCCGCTTGTTGGTGTTGCTTTAGCGCCAGCATGTAAAAACCGTCGGCGGCGATATCGTGAGTCGCCGAGCTGAATGCCATCAACCAAAACACCGCCAGTGTGATCTGGAAAAAATGAGAGGTGGGAATGGTGAGCGCCACCATCGCCAGCGATACTCCAATCACAAACTGCAGCGTGGTGATCCAATACCGCTTGGTCTTGAACATATCGACAAGCGGCGACCAGAGCGGTTTGATCACCCACGGCAGATACAACCAACTTGTGTAAAGGGCAATATCGGTATTCGATACACCCAGGTTCTTGTACATGATGACTGAGAGCGTCATCACGACGACGTAAGGAATACCTTGGCCGAAGTACAAGCTCGGAATCCACAACCAAGGCGAGCGCGACTTCGCGGCGGGCGTACCAGTCACTTCGCCCCCCTCAACCACGACAACCTCGGCTAGTCTTTTACCGGTCATCGTTTCCCTCCTTGGTCATGATCGACAGGTCCATCTGCCAGCGACGCGGCTACGCTTCCCTGATTTGAGGCCAATCGCGCAATCGCCGCATCGACGCTCTCGCCCCGCTTGATGGCCACAATTGCCGTTTTCACATGATAACCGCACGATTGCAGGGTGGTGCTTGCCTGCGCCTCGTCACAACCGGTGGCAAGCATTGTCAAACGTATGGTACGCGCAATCAGTTTTTTGTTAGTCGGCTTCACATCCACCATCAAGTTTCCGTACACCTTGTTCAGCTTGACCATCAACGCACTGGAGAACGTATTGAGTGTGATTTTTTGTGCAGTCCCGGCCTTAAGGCGCGTACTGCCGGAGATGATTTCCGCGCCAGTATCAAGCGTAATACCGATGTCAGCGGCAGCAGTGACCGGCGCGCCGGGATTGTTGGAGATGCCAATGGTCAACGCGCCGCGTTGTTTGGCCGCTTCAATAGCACCTATTGCATAGGGTGTGGTCCCCGACGCGGCCAGCACCAACACCACGTCATTCGCCGTCAACGCCAAATTTGCGATATCTGCCGCACCGCGCTCGCGGCTATCCTCCGCACCTTCGACTGCTCTATAGAGCGCCTCGGCACCGCCGGCCAGCACCGCAATAGCGCGTTCATGCGGCCAGGAAAAGGTCGGGTACAACTCCACACTATCGAGTAACCCAAGTCGGCCAGATGTCCCCGCACCGGCGTAGATCAATCGGCCACCCGCACCGATACGCGGCGCTGCGGCATCCACCGCTTGTGCGATGGCCGGTGCCGCCGCCTGCACTGCCTTGACCGCATTCAATTGGTCATCGACAAACGCGCCAACCAACTGACTGGTGGCGTATTGGTCAAGGCTGGTGTGCTCGGCATTTGGCGTTTCTGTGTTTAACATAGAGGCATCACCGACTTTAAAGAATCAAGCAATAGCGGGGGCCTTCAGACAAAAGCGTCTGAAATACCCCGTCTTTCGGGGACTTTCAAAACTTCTTCTACTAACAGCCCGCAGGAGCTGCGACGCGTTGAATACCAATAGAATACCAGCGAGCGCACCACTTCGGCGGCGGTGACCCATCGCCGAAATCATCTCTCACCTTAAACGATCCAATGCTGCATCCCCCGCATACTCCAACCAACCAGGTCCGATTCATCCGCAGCGTGTTCAGCGCATTGGCGGCGATGTTGCTTGCTGCGTGCACGAGCAACTCGCCACTCGTTCAGCCTGAACCAAGCCGCGAAGTGCGCGGCACTTGGATTACCACCACCGCAAACACAGCGGTCGCAACCCCAGCCGATACTGCCAACACCATGCGAAGGTTACGCGAGATTGGACTCAATACCGTCTACGTCGAAGTGTGGAAAAACGGCTATACCCAGTATCCATCGGAGGTGTTGCGGCGCACCGTGGGCGTCGACCGCCGCCCGGCGCTGATGCCGCAAGATCCGAGTGATCGACCTGAATCGCTAAAGCAGCCGGGCAGGGATCTGTTGCAAGAAATGTTGATCGAAGCGCACCGCAACGGGCTCATTACCGTCGCCTGGTTCGAGTACGGTTTCATGGCTGCGCACAAATCCAGTAACCCACACCTCAGACGGATGAAGCCGGAATGGTTATCGCGCGATATCAAAGGTAGCGAGATTGCTCCAAACGGCTTTGTGTGGATGAACCCGTTGCACCCCGAGGCCCGGCAATTTTTGCTCGATCTAGTACTCGAGGCCGTTGACCACTATGACCTCGACGGTATTCAGCTCGATGATCGGATCGTCTGGCCGTACCTGACGATGGGATATGACGATTACACCAGAAAGGTCTACGCCGCAGAGCATAACGGCGCACAACCGCCAACCGATCACACCGACCCTGCATGGATGCGCTGGCGGGCGGAAAAGGTGAACGAATATGCGAAGTTGTTTGTGCAAGAAGTTCTCGCGAGACGTCCGGCACTGCTGATTTCGTTATCCCCCGCAGTCTACCCCTGGTCGTGGGAAAACTACTTGCTCGAATGGCCAAAATGGTCGGCATGGACAAGCGCTGATCGCAACCCCGCCGCCAGTCCGGCCGCACGAACCACCACACCCCGCTGGGATGAGTTTATTCCGCAGGTTTATCGTTTTGCTTATCCCGCATTCGAAAAGACCTGGCTAGAACAGCAAGCGCACATCAAGTCGCTCGGCGCAGATCGCCAGAGCGACATGTTGGCGGGCATTCGTCTGGTAGGTGAAGGCAGAGATGCCACCTGGGACGAGTTGCGGCAATCTATTGAACTGGTGCGAAAAACCGGGGGCGGCGGACACGTTCACTGGTTTAGCCGTGGTGTGTTGGATGTGTTTCCACAGCAACTGAAGGCGTTTTATAGCGGTTGGGTAGCGCATCCGCGTTTCCCGCAGAACTGGCGGCGGTCGTCCGTTGCCTTGTTTCGCGAGCCTGGCTTGAGCCAGGGTGGCATTACTGCTTGGTCAACACGCAACATTACCCGCGATGCAAATCGCCTGATCGGCTTTGACGGTACGCGTTGGGAGTATGTCGACGAAGGCGTGGTGGAGCCCAAGGCAGCGGCGTCGGCCAAGCTGATTGTGTTTGTCGACAGCAAATATCGAGAGGTCGAACTGATTGCCGACCGCCGTCACGACATGCGTCACCCGCGCAAGGCGGAGCGCTGATGCAGCCAAACGCCGCCAACCGTTCGCTACCTCTTGACGCCTTGCGTGGGTTGGCAATCTTGCTCATGGTGTTCTCCAGCCAGATTCCGTTTGGCGTGTTGCCCGACTGGATGTACCACGCACAAGTACCGCCGCCTGCGCACGTGTTTAATCCGGCCATTCCCGGCATTACCTGGGTCGACTTGGTGTTCCCATTTTTCTTGTTCTCGATGGGTGCTGCGATTCCGCTGGCACTAAAAGCGCGGCTGGACCGCGGCGATACACTGCCGTCAATTTGTTTGTCGATTGTTAAACGCGGCGCGCTGCTGGTGTTCTTCGCCATCTACGTCAAACACATCCAGCCGCACGTTATGTCGGCTCAACCCGGTGTGAGCGAATGGTTGATTGCGCTGGCGGGATTTGTGTTGTTATTCCCCATGCTGGCGACACTGCCCGCAACTTGGTCGATAACCACCAAACGCAGCCTTCGACTGCTTGGCTGGGTCGGCGCATTTGCCGTACTCATGACGTTTCGCGCCAAAGATGGCAGCGGCTTTAACGTCACGCGCAGTGACATCATTATTCTGGTGCTGGCGAATGTTGCCGTCTCAGGTTCACTTATTTGGCTCGCCACCCGCGACAAACTGGATTGGCGCATCGGCATTCTGGCGTTCTTGTTTGCGTTACGCCTTTGTCAAGCATTACCCGGTTGGGGGCAGTGGTTGTGGAATCTCTCGCCGTACCCTTGGATCGGAACAGTGTACTTTCAACAATATCTGTTCATCATCATTCCCGGCACCATTGCTGGTGATTTGTTGCTGCGCTGGCGGGCACAACCCGAACCTTCAGCGACCACCAAGCAATGGGGTGTTGCTGCGATTGGCGTCGGCATGATTGTCTTGTTGTTGGTTGGCATGCATATGCGGTTGGTGGTGCCGACAACAATCGTTGCGTTGCTGTTGGCCGCGTTAGGTTGGTCAGCACTGGGTTGGCGAACACTAAGGCAGACGGAAAGTGACGGCAGCAAAGTGTTGCGGCAGTTGTTTGGCTGGGGCATTTTCTGGCTAATGCTGGGTCTCGCTTTTGAACCCTACGAGGGTGGCATCAAAAAAGACCGAGCGACCATGAGTTACTACTTTGTCACTTCTGGCCTCGCATTCATGCTGCTGGTCTCGCTCATGGTGATAATCGACCTTGGCCGTCTCCGCCGCGGTTTCGGACTATTGATCGCCACCGGCCAAAACCCGTTGGTCGCCTACGCCGGTGTGCAGAGTTTGGTTCCTCCGGTGCTGGCTATCACCGGGCTCAGCGGAGTGATTGAAAAAATAACCGCAACGCCATGGCTTGCGGTACTGCGCGGGGCGTTTTATACCTGGCTGGTGGCAGTCGTTGGCGCGGCACTCGCGCGCCGTGGAATCTTGCTTAAAACCTGACGCCTCTGTCACCTTTCTACAAAATTGTTGCGGCGCAAAACGGTAACATCTGGACAAAATTGGTAGCAAAGTGGTATTGTCAATTCGATGTCATATTCCGTACCCGAAAAGGGACGCAAACGGCGACCCAAGCGGCACCGGCATGACGACCCACTGATCAATTTCGCATCGCAAAAAAACAGACTGGCCAATAACCGTACGGCAATACGCAATTGAGCCCGCAGCAATAAATAGCCCAAACAGCTATCTCATTAATCAGGAGACCATCCACATGACGTTCAACAGAAAACCCCTCGCTGCTGCAATCTCGCTGGCGCTACTTGGCTTGAGCCCGGCAATCGTCATCGCCCAAACCGCTCCGGCCGCACCGGCAAATCAATCTGCTGCGGACGCAAAGAAAGCCGAAGACGCCAAAAAAGCGGCTGCCGCCAAAAAAGTGGAACCCGAAACGATTGTGGTCACGGGTTTGCGTGCCTCGCTTGAGCGCTCGATTCAAACCAAGCAAGACGCTGATACCAACGTGGAAGTGGTCTCAGCCGAAGACGTGGGCAAGATGCCGGATAAAAACATCGCCGACGCACTCTCGCGCCTGACTGGTGTGAACGTCCAGTACGGCGGAGCGCTGGCGATGGATGAAGCCGAACGCGTCGCGATTCGCGGTACCAGCCCTAACCTCAACCTAGTAACCGTTAATGGCCATGCGCTATCTTCCGGCGACTGGCACGTTGGTGACCAGGCGGGTTCCGGTCGAAGTGTTGGTTTTGGCTTGCTGCCATCACAGTTGATCGGTCAGGCAATCGTGTACAAAACCGGTCGCGCCGACATCACAGAAGGTGGTATCGCCGGTACGGTAGATATCATTACCCGCAAGCCGCTTGACTTCCGTCAGCAAGTCACCGGCGAAGCCTCAGTTGGCATGGTCTACGCCGATCTACCGAAGAAAACCGACCCACAAGTAAGCGGTCTGCTGGCTTGGAAAAATGATGACAAGACCTTCGGCGTGATGGTGCAGGCATTCAGCGAAAAACGCCACCTGCGTCGTGACGGTCAGGAGATTTTTGGCTACAACTACATCACCGTGGCGCAGGCCAATGCCTCGGGCAACCCAGCATTGATTGCCGCAGCACAAGCCGCGGCAACCACCAGCACACCGACCGTTACCAATATCCGCATGCCGGGCAGCTTGAACTCCGCCATGTTTGAAGGTGTCCGTGAGCGCACCGGCGGTTACTTTGGCGCACAATGGAAACCGATGGCTAACCTCGACTTGAACTTCAGCGGGTTTAAGTCTGAACTCAAAGCCGATAACTACAACTCTAGCGGCTACGGGTTGCCAAACACCCTGCTCAACAACGGTTGGCAGATTCAAAACGGCGTGGTCGATAACGGCGTACTGATAGGTGCATCGTTAGTGCGTCCCGCCACAGCACCGGCAACCCAACAAGTGGTCGGCTTCCAGTTTGATCACTTCCTGCGTCAAGGTGCCAAGTCGAAATCTAACTTCTATGACCTGGACTTCAAGTGGGAAGCGACCGAAAAACTCTCCTTTAAGGGCCGTGTCGGTAGCACCGAAGGTAGTGGTGTCACCAATTCCCAGCCGAGCATCGTGCTGGGCGTAATTAATCCGAACATCACCTATCGCATCAATGCTGGTGCCGACGCGGTGGACTACTCTATCCTCAATGCGGCGGGCGGCAACGTCAATCTAAACAGCACAGCCAGCTTTGTGCAGTTGAGCAACCAAGGCGCGTCAGTCAACTCCAACGATAAAGAAAAGTACGTTCATATCGACGGTGAGTACAAACTCGACGGCGGCATGTTCCGCAACATCAAGTTTGGTGCGCGCACTGGAGACCACAAGCGCACCTACGACGTGATCAACCCACGTTGGAACGCACAATACACTGCTGCCGGCGCACTGGTCTCCCCGTCTCCGTTTATTTCGGTCACGGGCGGTCTGCTGGTGACTAACATCGTCGGTGCAATTCCAGTGCCTGCCGGCACCTATCCCGCCAACTGGGCGTCGGGCGTGAGCGGCAACTTCCCGCGCAGCATGATGCGTTACGACACCAGCCAAATGCAAAACCTCACCAACCAGTACGTCAACTGGGACCCGGTGTTGGGCAAGAACTGGTCGGCGGGTTTTGAGGTCAAGGAAAACAACGATTCCTTCTACCTGATGAGCGAGTTTGACGTAAACGACAAACTTTCGGGCAACGTTGGTGTGCGCGTTGCGACCACCAAGTTGAAATCGACGTCGTATCAAGCGCTCGTGAATGGTACTGGTGTTGGTCAGTGTGTGCCACTGCAGCCTTGCAGCGTGCCCAATGCGATCACCACATCCTCGCTGGCAACCTACGTTCCACAGGTGGTCGAGACCAAACACACCGACTACCTGCCAAGCTTGAACCTGCGTTGGGAGATTGAGCCAAAACTGATCGGTCGTCTCGGTATCACCAAGACGCTAGGACGTGCGAACTACAACGAACTTGCCGGTGCGGTAAACCTGAACAACACGCTGCTCACCGGTACCTCGGGCAACCCACGTTTGGCTCCGACCACCGCAACCAACATCGACGCATCGCTGGCGTATTACTTTGCTCGCCGTGCTTACGTGTCTGGCGCGGTGTTCTCGCAGGACATCAAAGACTACGTGAAGCCGGGTTCGTCGAACGTTGAGTACTTCAACACCTCGACCAATACCTTCTCGACCTATCTGGTAACTTCGCGTGTTGCAGTGAACGCGAAGATTCGTGGTGTTGAGCTGGCGGGCGAGATGCCACTGGGTGCAGGTTTTGGTGTGTTGGCAAACGCCACCTATGTTGACGGCAAGGATGCGGATGACCAGCCATTCCTCGGCACGTCGCGCTTGACATATAACCTGCAGGGCTACTACGAAGACGAGAAGTTCAGTGGGCGTCTTGCTTGGAACTGGCGCTCTGACTACGCAATTGGTCTGCTGGCGAACAGGCCTGGCGTCACCACCGTGGTCGGTACACATCGTTATGTATCGGGTGGCAGCTTGTCAGCCTCGTTATCGTACAAGATCCTGCCAAACGTCAGCATTCATCTTGACGGCAACAACCTGCTCAACCCTGTTCGCAGAACTTACTACATCAACGAATCTGCGCCGGGCTACGCGCATGAATTTGGCCGTCAGTACTTCCTGAACGTGCGCGCAAAGTTCTAAGCCGCATCAACGTATCAACGCAACAAAATCAACGGTCGCTGGTGCAAACCAGCGGCCGTTTTGTTTTGCGCGTCGTTAACCGCACGGCACTCAACCATAGGCAAAACACTAGTATCGACGGGCATTCCCAACAACTATTGCCTCAAGGCAGCCGTGGATAGGTGACTTTTGTTTTTGAAGGTAGTTGGGAGACTAGGCACAACGCAGAAGACGGACGGCGGTATGCGGCTGGATAGCCGCTCTGTGACCACCGCAAAACAAGCTACGCTTCCTTCTTGGTTTCGAAAATGGGCATAGGCGAAAACTAATCGTGGTCCGTCCCCTCTTAGTCCCAATGTCATGCGTGCGCCTAGACAATGATCGCCCCTTTTCGTTGATGAAGACTCTCATTCTTTATGCGCTGGCGATCGCCACGCCGGAAACGGATCAATGTACTTTGCCCATTTCGTCTTACCCTCTTCGAATTCCTTCTTGGTGAGCAAGCATTTGTCGAGCTCTGAGCGCATCCACGCCTCATCCATACCTACACCAATGAATACCAATTCCTGCCGGCGGTCGCCGAAGTCGCTGTCCCACTTTTTCTGGATTCGGGCAACATACTCTGGCTCTTCCGGCCAATCTGCTTTCGGTGTTCCTGCCCACCAAGTGCCGCCGGCTTCGTTGACGCGCGCGCCACCCGCTTGGCTCCATGTGCCAGCCGCGTCGTAGCGTGAGGCCAACCAAAAGTACCCCTTGGAGCGGATGACGCCCGGCCAATCAGCATGGAGGAGTTTGTGGAAACGGTTCGGGTGAAACGGGCGATGCACCACATAAGCAAAGCTGGTGATGCCGTACTCCTCGGCCTCGGAGGTTTCGTGTCCACGCATCAGTTTGAGCCAGCCGGGGGCTTCAGAGGCTTTCTCG
>JBEILF010000049.1:0-16137 GCA_040379385.1 Burkholderiales bacterium
ATCTACACAGACACAAAAATTATAGGTGGGCGTGCCGTCGGCACGGGCAATGACGAGATCATCGAGTTCCGCGTTGGCAATTTCAATGCGCCCTTTGACCGCATCCTCCCACGCCACCACGCCGGCCTCGGGGTTGCGGAACCGTACGACCGGCTGAACACCTGCCGGGATCGGTGGCAGGGTTTTTCCCGGCTCTGGACGCCATGTCCCATCGTAGCGCGGCTTATGTCCGCGGGCACGCTGCGCCTCACGCAACTGATCCAGCTCAGCCGCCGACATATAACAGTGGTATGCAGTACCGGCAGCCAACATCGTGCTGATCGCCTCCTTGTATCGGGGCATCCGGCGCATCTGATAGAACGGACCTTCGTCCGGCGTCAAACCCAGCCACTGCATGCCATCAAGAATGGCTTGAACTGCCTCGGGTGTGGAACGCTCCACGTCCGTATCCTCAATACGCAAAATGAAGGTGCCACCGTAGCGCCGGGCAAATGCCCACGCATACAACGCAGTGCGAGCACCGCCAATGTGGAGGTAACCGGTAGGGCTAGGAGCAAAACGGGAACGGATGGTCATTTAGGGTAGGTGGAAGAAAGAGAGGTAACGAGTGCACGCGGCTCCTCACCGTCGCCGCGTAAGACGATTGCAGATGGCGTAGCGAGCGACCTAAGGGCGAGGCCGCAGCGCAGTGCGCGACGCAACCGTATGGGGTAATACGGTGAGGAGCAAACAAGCGAGAACGACGCCATTAGGTTGCGCAGTAGCCAGATGCTACATCTTTGGCAGCGTCACGCCCTTCTGGCCCTGATACTTGCCACCGCGATCCTTGTAAGAAGTCTCGCAGACTTCATCACTTTCAAAAAACAGCACTTGCGCCACGCCTTCGTTAGCGTAAATTTTTGCGGGCAGCGGCGTTGTATTCGAAAACTCCAGTGTAACAAAGCCCTCCCACTCCGGCTCAAATGGGGTGACGTTTACAATAATGCCGCACCTGGCGTAGGTCGACTTACCCAAACAGACGGTCAACACATTGCGCGGGATCCGAAAATACTCAACCGTACGCGCCAACGCAAAAGAATTTGGTGGAATGATACAAAAATCCGCATTCACATTCACGAATGAATTCGGATCAAAATTTTTAGGGTCAACAATCGTCGAGTTGATATTGGTGAAGAGCTTAAATTCGTTGGAGCATCGAATGTCGTAGCCGTAGCTCGACGTGCCATAGCTGACAATACGTTTGCCGTCAGCTTCTCGAACCTGCCCCGCTTCGAACGGTTCGATCATGCCATGCGCTTCCGCCATACGCCGAATCCACTTGTCGCTCTTGATGCTCATTGCGTGTTGTCTTTCACTTCTATGATTAGGGTGCCAAGCGCCATTGTAGCAAGCGCCGGAATTACGCCGTTCCCGAGTAAAGCACAAGGCTGACCTCCGCACCGTTGTCACGAACCGTCACCAGCTGCTGGTACTCGGCGGACTCATGCCAGCGACTCGCCGCAGCTTCATCGTCGAACCGCACTACAACAATCAGCTGGCTGCCAGAGCTTACTTCGGCGATGGGGCCACCATACCTACTACCGCGCAATAAGACTTCCCCGCCATACGCCTTAATAGTAGCGCCAACTTGGCTGAGATATTGCTGCCATATTTCGACATTCGTGACCTGGATCGTTCCAACGTAGTAGGCGGGCATCGCTAGCGCTCATACGGTGGATCAGGTTGGCCCGCATAGTAGTGAATTACCCGCTGAAACTGCACAATACGCTCACACCCCGGAAACTTGGCGATATGGTTGAGCAATAACTGCGTTGATCGGCGGTGTTCGCCCATGTTGTACAACGCCAGCGCCAAAAAAATATCGAACTCTGGCGCGTCGGGATACTCGACGCTGCCGCGCTCCAGCGTTCGCACTGCGTCGGCATACTGTTCAACACATCGGTAAGAACTACCGAGCCCCAACAATGCACCGCAACGGTCCGCACCGGAAAGTCCTAGCTCTAAAGCCCGCTCGTAAAACGGAATTGCATCTGCTTCAAGCCCCTGTGGGTCGTAGGTGCGCGCGATTTCGTAATTCAGCCTTGCATCAATCGGCATAATTTTCAGAAGATCGAGCAAAATTGCCAGTGCAACCGTATGCTGTCCCGACTTACGCAGCGCAATGGCTCGATCAATGTCGGCGGATTGGGCGTGGGACATGTCGACCACAAACGCTCAGGTATTTTGAATGACGATCTTGGGGAAAATCGCCGAACGGTCCTGCGACTGCTTGGCAATCTTGGCGGCACATTTTCGTGCGATGGACTTGTAGATCATTGACGCGGGCCCGTCGGGTTCCGAAACAACGGTGGGCTTGCCGCTGTCTGCCATCTCGCGAATTCTGATATCGAGCGGCAACGAACCCAACAACTCGACGTTGTAATCCGACGCCATTCGGCGACCACCACCTTCACCAAAGATGTGTTCGGTATGCCCGCAGTTCGAACAAGTATGCGTTGCCATGTTTTCAACAATGCCGATGATCGGCACACCCACTTTTTCAAACATCTTCAAACCCTTGCGCGCGTCAAGCAGCGCGATATCTTGCGGGGTTGTGACAATCACTGCGCCGGTGACAGGTACTTTTTGCGCCAAGGTGAGTTGGATATCACCTGTTCCTGGCGGTAGATCAATCACCAGGTAATCGAGATTGTTCCAGCGCGTCTCGTTTAACAATTGTTCGAGCGCCTGCGTGACCATCGGACCGCGCCATACCATCGGCGTTTCAGGGTCAATAAGAAAACCAACACTCATCGCTTGAATGCCGTGGCCTTCCATCGCCTCCATGGTTTTCCCATCTTTCGACTGCGGGCGGCCGGTGATACCCAGCATGGTTGGCTGCGAGGGACCGTAGATATCGGCATCAAGCATTCCGACCACGGCACCCTCTGCCGCCAGCGCCAAGGCAAGATTCACCGCTGTCGTCGACTTGCCGACGCCGCCCTTGCCCGAAGCCACCGCGATAATGTTCTTTATGTTTGGATTGAGCTTAACACCTCGTTGCGCACTGTGTGAAACGATGCGCGAATACACATTTGCCGCAACGTGCTCCACGCCGTCAATTTTCATCAGGCGATCCACCACCTGCTTGCGGATGGATTCAGTCACGCTCTTGCCCGGATATCCGAGTGTTATCTCCAGCGCGATCTTGCCACCCTCAATGATGATGTTCTTAGCGGCCTTGCCTTCGACGTAGTTTTGGTCGGTGACCGGATCGATCAGCTCGCGAAGTGCATTAAGAATTTGTTCGTTCGTGATACTCATGTGTTTTCCTCAACATCGAGTCGCTATTTTATCGGCTTTGCCGCTCGGACATACGATGTATTTGGTATCTTTAACGGATTGGGCTTGATACAATCGCAATGCAAAAGCAATCATTGCCTGATCTCGGGGGACTTTGCACATTTAATGCCTAACGCGTGGTTGAACTACTGCGCGCGAATGCCGCGCCAAGCGCATTACATTTGCTCTTTTGTCATCTGCTTTTCGTGATCTGCCTTTCGTGATTTGCCTCTCCTGATCTAACTGCCCAGCACATGCAACGCAAACTCTTCGTTACCACGGCCCTTCCCTATGCTAACGGCGGGTTTCATATTGGCCATATGATGGAGTACATCCAAGCCGATATTTGGGTACGCTTCCAGCGCATGCAGGGGCACCAAGTGCATTTTGTTTGTGCTGACGATGCGCATGGCGCACCGATCATGCTGAATGCCGAAAAACAGGGGATCACGCCTGAGGCGCTGGTAGCAAAAGTCGCCGCCGAGCACATCGCGCAGTGGCCGCAGTTTCATATCAGCTTCGACTTCTGGCACTCAACCCACTCTGCGGAAAACGTCGAATTGGCGCAGGGAATTTATAAGGCACTGAAAGCCAATAAACTGATCGCGTCCCGCGAGATCGAGCAGTTCTTTGACCCGGTCAAACAGATGTTTCTCGCTGATCGATTCATTAAAGGCGAGTGCCCGAAGTGCAGCGCGAAAGATCAGTACGGCGACTCTTGCGAAGTCTGTGGCGCAGTGTATTCCCCCGCAGAGTTAAAAAATCCCTATTCAGCGCTCACCGGTGCTACGCCGGTGTTGAAAAAATCAGAGCACCTGTTCTTCAAGTTATCCGACAAACGCTGCGTTAACTTTCTGCAGAAATGGGTTGAAGAAACACCGTTACAGCCTGAAGTAAAAAACAAACTCGCTGAGTGGCTGGCAGTCGATCCTGAAACTGGTTTAAGAAGTTTGAACGACTGGGACATCTCGCGCGACGCACCTTACTTTGGGATCGAAATTCCAGACGCACCTGGCAAGTTTTTCTACGTATGGCTGGATGCACCGGTTGGATATCTGGCCAGCTTGAAGGCCTACTTTGCTGCGGGTGGTGCAAAAGCTAACGGCGAGCCTCGCGATTTTGATACTTTTCTTGCCGACGATAACGTCGAGCAGTATCACTTCATCGGCAAAGATATTGTTTACTTCCATACCTTGTTCTGGCCTGCGATGCTGCACTTTGCCGGACGCAAGGAGCCGAACAATGTGTTTGTGCATGGCTTCTTGCAGGTCAGCGGGGAAAAGCTCTCTAAATCACGTGGTTTTGGCCCGACACCAAGCAAGTATCTTGATCTGAAACTGAATACCGAGTGGCTGCGTTATTACATCGCGGCGAAACTAAATGACCGCGTCGAAGATCTGGACTTCAATCCGGAAGATTTTCTGGCGCGTGTTAACGCCGATCTCATCGGCAAATACATCAACATCGCCAGCCGCGCAGCGGGATTTCTGCACAAAAAATTTGTTGGTCGATTGCTCAAGGTTGAGGCCAAGCATCCGGTACTGGCGGCAATCACCTCCGCCTCTGCTGACATCGCCGCATTGTACGATGGGCGCGAGTTTGGCAAGGCCGTGCGCCGCATCATGGAACTCGCGGATCTTGTGAACGGATTTGTCGATACAGAAAAGCCGTGGGAGTTGGCGAAGAGTGATGAGAACAACGCAGTACTACACAAAGCATGTTCGATCATCATCAATGCGTTTCATCTGTTGACTGCCTATCTCGCGCCGATCTTGCCAAAACTCGCAACTGACGCTGCTGCATTCCTCGACATAAAGGGTTATGATTGGTCTGATACAACGCGTTTACTGCCCGCCGGCCACCAGATTAACCCCTACAAGCACTTGATGTCGCGCATCGACAAAAAACAAATTGACGCCCTGCTGGAGGCACCCCAAGAGGGCGACAAGGATGCGCCAACCGCTGCGAGCAAGTCGAGCAACAAATCAGCACCGGCCCCCGCCAACGATGAAGCGTTGGTACCGGCAGAGTTCGCGCTGCAGCCGGTTGAAGCGCCGAAGCCGATTATCATCCAGCCCGTGGCGGAGACAATCTCGATCGATGATTTCGGTCGCATCGATTTGCGTGTCGCAAAAATTCTTGATGCTGAATACGTTGCCGAGGCCGACAAACTGCTGCGCCTGACTCTTGACCTCGGCATCGAGCAGCGGCAGGTTTTTGCCGGCATCCGATCCGCTTACAATCCTAAAGAACTCATCGGTCGACTCACGGTAATGGTGGCAAACTTGGCACCGCGTAAGATGCGTTTTGGAGAGTCCCAAGGCATGGTACTGGCGGCAGGCGACGGCACAAACATCTATTTGCTTGCCCCGGATTCGGGTGCCGTACCGGGGATGCGAATCAAATGACGCGTTCCGTCCAAGAGCTGGGAGCGAAGCCACGCGGGTGATCGCTCTGGCCCAGTCGTTCTACGCAATGGCTCACGTCCGCTGGGATGTGCCTCATTGCTGGATCGATGCCCCTCGCCTGTATTGCGTATCTGCCGCAAACCAATGCCATCAAATATCAAGCTGACGAGAAGTCGGTATTGGCTATCTCAATCACGAAGGTATGTACGTTGTTGAATTTTCCCCTCGCCATGTTGCTTCAAATCATCAAAGGTGCCCTCTGGCTTCCCAACCCAGAATAACGCGACCACCTTACTCAATTGATCGTGACGCGCTTGAAAGCGAAGTACGCATCGATACCTTTCGCGCCGCCGGCCCGGGCGGTCAACATGTCAACAAAACCAACTCTGCGGTTCGCCTGACCCATCTGCCCTCAGGCGTTGTGGTCATCGCACAGGATTCCCCCTCACAGTTTCGCAACAAGGAAATTGCTTTTGTGCGTTTGATTGAGAAGTTGAAGCGCCTTAACCATGTCCCCAAAAAACGCGTAGCGACCACACCGACACGCGCTTCAACAGAGCGGCGCATTGGAGAGAAAAAAACCCGTGCGGTGGTCAAGACCAATCGATGCAAAGCGGTCAAGATAGACGAGTGAACGTGGTTTCTGTCCACATGCGCATCACTGGGCGTGTCCAGGGTGTTGGCTTTCGCGAATCCATGCGCCTCGTCGCACAGGCACTTGACGTAACCGGTTGGGTGCGTAACCTAGCCGATGCAAGCGTCGAGGCAGTCGTCCAGGGGGATGAGGCGGCGGTGGAGTGGCTGGTGGGGTGGTGCCACAATGGTCCGCCCGGGGCAAGCGTCCGTTTTGTCGAGGCAAACCTGATCGAGACGAGCCAGGCTTATATTGCGTTTTCGAGGCTCCCAGACGCCTAGCCATGAGTATTTCATGGGTCAGCCGCCGCGTCGAAGGACGTTACCCCTGAACGACTGGCAAGCAACCGGCGACCCATGAAGTATTCAGGTTAGCGTGGGCGCGGGCTGTACATTCGCTGTGGAGCAACTTGATGGCAGCGTGTTTGCCATGTGCGCTGCCTGCTCTCGTAGCAAAGCCAGCTGTGCCGTGGTCGATCAGGCGAAAAATCACTCGCCGACTCGTTTGTCGTGTGCAATATCTGCACGCGCTCTGAATAGCGAATGAAGCCTTCGCTAGCGAGACACGCACTGCAACACTCTCACCGCTTCTGCGCTGTCACCCAATCGGCGGCGGAAGTCACTGGATAAATGATCACTAATAGTAGGTGAGTTCGCGCGCCTTACCCCAGAACACACGGTAAGCGTAGATGGTGTAGCCAAAGATCGCCGGCAACACCATGGCGGCACCGACCAAAATTATCTTCAGTGATTCCGGCGCGCTCGCTGCCTGCCAGATATCGATATGATCGACCACAAGATAAGGGAACAGGCTGTAAGCGAGTCCATAGAAGGCCAACAAGAAAACACCCACCGTCGCTGCGAACGGCACCCAGGCACCGTATTCATTTCCTTCGGCGAGTCGCTTGGGCAGGCGACGCAGGGCGCGATCAATCACAAAAAAGAGCACGGCGGTGGCGATCGGGATCGGCATCAACATAAAAAGATATGGCAGGGTGAACCACTTTTCAAAAATGCGCTCGCTTACCATTGGTGTAACGATCGAAATCGCCGCTATGCCGAGCCCCGTCAACCAGAGACTGCGTTGCGCCCAGACCACCGCTTGCTTCTGTAACTCGCCAGAGGTCTTCATCAGCAGCCAGCCGCTACCCAGCAGCCCATACCCCGCACATAAACACAGTCCTGTGATGAGAGCGAACATGAGCGATAGTGCGCCATAGTTAAAGCCGGTGATGTAGAGCCCCAGCATCACCCCCTGTGAAAATGAGGCTAACAGCGAGCCTGCATAAAACGCAAAATTCCACAGTGGCTTTTGATGCGCCCGCGCCTTGACGCGGAAGTCAAAGGCGACACCTCGCAAGATAAGTCCGAGCAGCATCACTGCGACCGGTAGGTATAGCGCGGTGAGAATGACGCCGTGCGCCGCAGGAAACGCCACCAGCAAGATGCCCACGCCCAATACCAGCCAGGTTTCGTTTGCATCCCAGAACGGTCCGATTGATGAAATCATCACGTCCTTCTGTTCATCAGGCGCATCGTTGAGAAGGATCCCGACACCCAAGTCGTAGCCATCGAGAATCACATACGCCAGCATGGAGATGCCCATCAGCCCCAGGAAAACCACCGCCAACCATTTGCCATCTTCGAACATTTCCATCATCAGCTCCGGTGGTTTATTGTTTGCTTGTTGTCAATTGAGGGGTGATGGACGCACCGGCAACTTCAGGCGACGGCGTGTCTTTGCTTGGCTCACCGGCTTTGCGCGCGAGATAAAACACCACCGAGATGTACGAGATGGTTAACAACACGTAGGTGGTGAGATACATGAAGAACGTCGTGGCAATCATGCCGCTGCTTACGCTCGACGCGGCATCAGCGGTGCGTAACACGCCATAAACGAGAAACGGCTGGCGACCGATCTCGGTGACGTACCACCCGGCGACGGTCGCGACCCAGCCGGAGAAACTCATGCCGATCAATGCGCGTGTCAGCCACGGGTGCGTCTCGCCTTTGCGCTTTAATTGCCATGCCGCCAGCCACGAGACCGCCAGCATCAGCACACCAACCCCGACCATGATGCGAAATGCCCAGAATACTTGCAGGACCGGCGGGTGTTTGCCGACGAATTCATTCAAGCCCTTAATCTCGCCGTTGGCGTCGTGGGTCAAGATCAAACTCGCTAACTTGGGAATGCCAATTTCGTATTTGTTGGTGCGAGTCTTTTCGTCGGGAATCGCAAACAGCAGCACCGGCACACCGCGTTCGGTGTTCCACAGTCCTTCCATCGCCGCAACTTTTGCCGGCTGATGTTTGAGGGTATTCAAGCCGTGCATATCGCCGGCAAAAATCTGCAACGGGATGAGTATCGCCGCCAGATAAACGCCGGTCTTTAACGCCGCCATTACCGAAGCGGCGCGATCACCGCGAAACCAGCGATACGCCGAGATGCCCGCCACTAGAAACGCCACCGTCAGCCCCGAGGCCAACATCATGTGCGTGAAGCGGTATGGGAGTGATGGATTAAACACAATGGCGAACCAATCCGTCGCGTGCGCTTTGCCATTGATCATTTCGAAGCCAACGGGCGTTTGCATCCAGGAGTTAAGCACCAAAATCCAAAACGCCGACATAGTGGTTCCGATTGCGACTAACAGCGTGGCAATCGTATGCACACGGTTGGACACTCGGTTAAATCCAAACAACATGATGCCGAGGAAGGTCGCTTCCAAAAAAAACGCCGTCAGCACTTCGTAGGCCAGCAGGGGGCCGGCAATATTGCCAACGGTTTCCATAAACCCCGGCCAGTTGGTGCCGAACTGAAAGCTCATGGTGATGCCGCTCACTACACCGAGCGCGAACGTCAGCGCAAAAATCTTCACCCAAAACTTATAGGCATCCATCCATTTCATGTCACCAGTGCTGTTGTATCGCATCTTAAAAAACAGCAGCACCCAGGTCAGCGAGATCGAAATCGTCGGAAACAGAATGTGAAACGTAATGTTTGCGCCGAACTGGGCGCGTGCGAGCAACACTGGATCGATATCAAACATATGCGTCTTTCACTTGAGCGGAATATTTAGCCAGCGGCGGTGGCGTTCATCCGTCCTTGCAGATCAGTTGGATTGCGGGGGCTGCGGGGGCTGCGTGGGTTGCGTGGATGGCGTTTCGGCGTCAACTGCGCGTGTAGACGTGGTGCCGCCACTAGCGACCCCTTTCAGTTTGTCCTTCATCTCCAAAAACTTCGTCACCCGCGTACCCATTTTCATGAGTTGCTGCAGCGTCTCGGGTTCAAGCTTTTGGATGTCGTTGAACCACATCGTCGCCATCTCGATGAGGTCGTGCATCGCCTTCATGCGTTGCTGCACATGACGATCTTCGGCGCTGGATGGTGCGGCCATCAACGCGTCGCGCAGCATCGACAGTGTTGGATCGATTTCGCGTTTGCGGCGCTCTTCGGCGAGAGTGCGAAAGATTGCCCAGACGTCTTCCGGGGCTGAAAAATACTCGCGTCGATCATTCGGCAAGTGTTGCAGCTTGGTCAGTCGCCACGACTCGAGTTCTTTAAGTCCCATGCTGACATTGGAGCGCGAAAAATTTAGCGCCTCGGCAATGTCGTCGGCATTCAGCGGGCGCTCGGAGACGTACAACAGCGCGTAGATTTGGCCGACGGTCCGATTGATCCCCCAGCGGCTCCCCATTTCACCGAAATGGAGGACAAAGTTTTGTGCAAGTGGCGTGAGATTCATGCTGATTTGAAGGGGAAAGCGAAAGGAAGTTCCTGCATTTTCAGTAATTACTGAAATTATAGGAAATTACCCGTATATGGCAACCCGTTGAAGGACGCGCATTTCCAGACACTTTTGACTGGAAAAGCGCGCCTAAACTAGAGTCTCTTTTTCTTAGCTGTGCGCGGTTTTGTACCGCGGGCAGATGGAGAACGCTTTTTACTCGCGTAGTCAGGCCCGCTGCGCGACTCTGTTGGCATCATTTGTGCCATCCAAGCGCTCGGATTGAATGCGGCGGCGTACTTGGCCATGTCGTCACTCGAAAACGCATTGCCCATTGATTCGCGCGCCTCACCCATTTGGCGAAGTGCGTCGCGCTGGTACTCCATTGTTTTTATTGACCATTCCACCGCTGCAGCCTGGCCGCGTAGCCACATGAGCACGACGCCAAACTCATTAATCTTCTTCTCAAGTTGCTCAGCGTCCATCACTGCAAGTCCAAACGCAGCCCCTGGACTGGCACCGAATCCGGGCATGCCCCCCTGCCCGGCAAGTCCGCCCGGCGCAGGTGCGCCGCCCGTCATCACTCGCAGCAATTCAAAATAATCCGGCAGCGGCGGGCTAGATTTGGAAGTGTCAGCCATTTAGCCGTGGTGCTTGTTGACGAAGTCACGAATCTTTGGATAAATCGTCTCACGATACTTGCGACCGGAAAAAATGCCGTAGTGACCGACTGCCGGGGCGGTCAAATGTTGTGCACAAGATGCGGCCAAATTGCTGCACAAGGTATGGGCCGCAGCCGTTTGTCCGCTACCGGAAATGTCATCCAGCTCACCTTCGATGGTGAACAGCGCCGTATTTCGTATCGTCTCCGGACGCACCTTCTCGCCCGCGACGACCAACGTTCCCTTAGCCAAGCTCTGCTCGTGGAACACGCGCACGATGGTGTCGAGGTAGTACTCGGCAGGCAAGTCCATCACCGCGTTGTACTCGTCATAAAAACGACGATGCGCCTCTGCCGACTCACCATCACCGGCAACAAGATGCTTGTAGTACTCTTGGTGCGACTCCCAATGCCGCTCCGGATTCATCGCGACAAACCCGGTGAGCTGCAAAAATCCGGGATAGACGCGTCGCATCGCGCCTGGATACTTCACCGGCACACGCTGGATCACGTTCTGTTCAAACCACCAAAGCGGACGGCGAGTGGCGAAATCGTTTACCGAGGTCGGGTTCTTTCTGGTATCGATCGGCCCACCCATCATCGTCATTGAGGTCGGCAGTTTTTCCCCGCGCGCTGCCATCAATGCAATCGCCGCTAACACCGGTACCGTCGGCTGACATACCGAAACAATATGCAGCTTACCACCAGAACGCTGCTGCATAAAACGAATGGAATCTTCAACATATGCGACGTAATCGTCGAAGTGGAAGGGACCTTCGGCGAGCGAAACTTCGCGCGCATCTTTCCAATCGGTGATGGTGATGTCGTGATCTGGGAGCATGGTGCGCACCGTGTCGCGCAGCAGCGTCGAGAAGTGCCCGGACAGCGGCGCGAACACCAGCACTTGGGGCTCGGCTTTGCGCTTGACTGATTTGCCAAAATTGCGCAGCTGGCAAAATGGCAGATCTAGGAGAACGCTCTCAGTAACATCTGCCGGTTCGCCATCAACCTGCACCTGGGTAATGCCAAAGGCTGGGCGCTCGTATCGCCCGGTCAAACGCAGCATCAGGTCAAAACCAGCAGCTGCGCGATTCGATGCGGGAACATAGGAGAGCGGCGACATTGGGCTCTGCAACGCGTCAACACTAGCCTGCGCCCACCAACGCCACGGCTCCATGATGGAGCGCTGAAATTCGTGCATTTGATACAACATCAGTTTTTCTCCTGAACACCCACCAGTAACGAATCGGACCATTTTGCCCTGCCGACTCAGAATTTCCAGCCAGATAACCACTGGCATACCGCCGCAATTATGACGTTAGCCAATTCTACTGCGCTGCAACATCAAAAACGCAAAGTCTGCAAGTAACCACTTCTACTGCACTTTTGACTTAGTGGTTGTATGCTTCGCCCTACAACGCCATTTTTCCGGGTTTTCATGATGTCCATTCCCACAAGAAGTGACTTTTATCCCCCAATTGAGCCCTACCAAACCGCCCGATTGGTACTCGATGACGTTCACACCATGCACTACGAGCAATCGGGGAACCCGCACGGTGTGCCGGTTTTGTTCCTGCACGGGGGTCCGGGAGCCGGGGCTTCTGCTTCTCACCGGCAGTTCTTTGACCCAGCGTTCTACCGAATTGTCATCTTTGATCAACGTGGCGCAGGGCGATCAACGCCACTCGGCGAGTTAGTCGACAACACCACGCCATTGCTGATCGATGACATTGAACGATTGCGCGGGAAGCTGGGCATCTCTCGCTGGGTGGTATTCGGCGGGTCGTGGGGCTCAACGCTTGCGCTAGCCTATGCCGAATACCATCCCAACCGCGTCATGGCGTTGGTATTGCGCGGCATCTTCTTGTGCCGCCGATCCGAAATCGATTGGTTCTTGTATGGGCTTAAGAATATTTTTCCGGAAGCCTGGCGCAAATTTGCCGGCCACCTACCCGCACACCAGCGCAACAACATTCTCAAGGCCTATTACGCATTAATCACCGACCCTGACCCGGCCGTGCACATACCCGCAGCGCGGGCATGGAGTGTCTACGAAGGGTCTTGTTCCAGCCTGATTCCCAACGAGATGATTGTGGCCAACTTTGGTTCTGATCGGGTAGCACTAGGCCTTGCTAGGATGGAATCACACTACTTCATGAACGATATCTTTCTACCTGAAAACTATCTGCTCAACAACATCGGTCGGATTCGCCACATCCCCACCACCATTGTTCAGGGACGCTACGACGTCGTTTGCCCAATCGTGTCGGCAGATGACTTGGTTCGCGCGTTTCCAGAAGCGCAATACCACATCATCAACGACGCAGGGCACTCCGCCTTTGAACCGGGTACCCGAGCGAAATTAATTGAGACTATGGAGCGCCTCAAGTCGCGCTTCGGTTAGAGCAGATTTAGAAAAGATGGGCGGTGAATCTGCTTCGCCCAGTCACGACTTCAACAGGTTCGACACGTCTTGCGCGTATCCCGCCAACTTTCGCTGCACCGCTTGTTTTTGCTTGGCGGTTGCGATCTGCAGCAATTCCACAGTGAGTAGTGCGACCAGCTGTTGTTGGGCCTCCCACTTCACACGATAATCTGCGGCGCGGCGCTGCTCGGGTGACAGCAGCAACACGCGCAGCTCCCTCGCAAGGACGGCACTATCGGCATTGTTCTTGAGCAGCGCAACCAAACTCGCCTGCCAACGCTTGCGATCCGCCAAGCGCAGCTCTTCCGAAAATGGCATCTCTTCAAGCCGTGTTTTCAACAGCTCAAGTTGCTCCGGGCTCAGACGGCCGAACCAGCCTTCAAAACGGCCAACATAACGCTCGACCCGTTTGCGCCGGCGCTCTTCCAGCCCGAGCTTCAGCTCGTTGGCAAGCTTCTCATTATCGGACGCCAGTTTTCGTTCAAGAAAGGCAATCTGCCTCGGCTCGAGCAGTTGGAGAAAGCCGACGAGGTCGGGTATAGCCTTCTCGGCAAGACGCTCTGCGGCCAAACGACTCTGACCGTAAAACAGATCGATATGCTCAATCGCAAGCGGGCGCACAACTTGTTCGTGCGCATCGCTTAGTAATTTTTGATAGATGGGCAACTCACTTGCACGATGCCAATCAACCAAGTTCTCGACGCGCAGCTTGAGCCATGCGCGTTGCGGGCTAGTCAGATCAAACCAATCATCTGCCACATAGGCCACCGCTGTCGGTGCATTATTGTAAACAAGATTGACCACGCCGCAGGCGCTGAGCGTAGCCAGGAGCAAAATTCCTACGATAATGATGCGGGCTGTTTTCATTCCTATAATTTTAGCAAGCTCGTGCTGATGTCGTGCGAGTTTCCCTACGCCAAGAAAAACAACCATGCCCAAATTCTTGAAAGCTGTGCGTCTCGATGATTCGGATGCAGAACTGTACAAAACAAGTGCCGCTTGCGATGAAGACGAATGGGTATGTACCGGCGGCTTCACCGTGTGTAACTTGGCTGAGGGTTATCGCTGCAATCCGCGCTGCTACTGCGACGAATCCTTCTTGTCGATCAGCCGTTGTGCCCGCGTGACACTGGCCGAAGTTGTTAACGTCACAAATGCGGATCTCGAAATCTTCAAGGATCAGCTCGCCCAGCATCTGCTCTTCGACTGGAAAGCGCCCGACTACCAGACCGCGCGCGCGGTTGCCGAAGAAGAAATCGACTACACGGCGGAAACGGCAGCCGCGTTTCCCACCGACGTGTGGATTAGCGTAAAACGCTCACCTGGGGACGATGGGGTGATCGCCGAGAAGTACGATCAGTATGAGCGGCTGATGATCGGCGCGCACAAACTCTAAATCAGACTCAAGCTGAGTCTGGCACCATGGTAATCGGCGGCGTCACGCTCCAACCTTCCGCGCGCGCGGCAACCCGTGAGAACGTAATCAACATTCCCGCAGTTGCACCCCAAATGTAACGCGGGCCAAATGGGATCGCATAGTAGCTGCGCATACGTCCTTTGTACATCGCTGACTCCCGCCGGTGGTTGGCTGGGTCGAGGAGAAACGGCGCGGGCACTTCGAACACCTCCGCCACCTCCGACGGATCGGGCGCATATTGCAAGGGATCAGCAGACCAGCCGACTACCGGTGTGATGCGATAACCCGTGCCGGTTGTGTATTGAGGCAGTTCACCGATGATTTCCACGCCACGTCGATCAATACCCATTTCTTCTTCGGCCTCCCGCAGCGCGGTTGACGCCGCATTTTGATCACCCGGCTCAACCCTGCCGCCGGGAAAACTGATTTGTCCCGCATGCTCGGTCAGGTGGGTCGTTCGCTGGGTAAATACGACGGTGGGCACGGCGCGATTGACGACCAAAACAAGTACTGACGCGGGCTTTAGCGGACGGTCATCGGCCGCCAGCAATCGAGCCTCACCGTCATCGGCGAACCGCTCGTCGCCTGATTCGGCAAGCGCCGCGCCGCCCGTGAGCCACTGGACCAGCCGCGACTTCGTGATTGGCGTCAGCACCCGGTTGCCGGACGCGGTCTGTCGTGGGGACTGGCTATACTGCATGCCTGTATTATAAAGTCCACCCATGGCAGCAGCATGACATCAACATGATCGTCTACGATTACTTCCGCTCGTCCGCCTCTTTTAGACTGCGCATTGCGCTCAATTTAAAAGGGCTGCAGCCGCAGCGGCGTTATGTGCATCTGGCAAAGGGCGAACAGCGCTCGACCGACTATAAGGCCCTTAACCCGCAGGGGTTTGTGCCGTTTCTCATCGACGATGAGTTTTCGCTTTCGCAGTCGTTGGCGATGATTGAGTACCTCGACGAGAAGTACCCAAATCCGCCATTACTGCCAAACAACATCGAAGAGCGCGCGACGGTACGCCAGATTGCACAGTTAATCGCCTGCGATATCCATCCGCTCAACAACACGCGTATTCTCGGCTACTTGAGCAACGAGTTAAAACTCGGCGACGCGGCTAAAACGCAGTGGTACTGCAAGTGGATCCACGAAGGATTTACCGCGCTGGAAACGATGCTTGCAAATCGGAAGGGCGCGTCACTGTTTTGCGTCGGGGATACACCCACCATCGCGGATATTTGCCTTGTGCCGCAAGTCAC
Source organism: Burkholderiales bacterium (assembly GCA_040379385.1). Classification (GTDB taxonomy): domain Bacteria; phylum Pseudomonadota; class Gammaproteobacteria; order Burkholderiales; family Usitatibacteraceae; genus UKL13-2. Next base: position 15,853 of record JBEILF010000049.1, read on the forward strand.
CAATGCAAACCGGTTTGCGTGTTCGCTTGACGCCTTCCCCATCATCATGGGCATTTATCACCGCGCCATGGCTTTGCCTGCCTTCGATGCCGCCCAGCCGCTCAAGCAGCCCGATGCCGAATAAGCGTCGGGACTGCGGCCATATCCGGCAGCCCGATGCCGAATAAGCGTCGGCACTGCGGCCACACCCGGCAGCCCGATGCCGAATAAGCGTCGGGACTACGGCCATATCCGGCAGCCCGATGCCGAATAAGCGTCGGCACTGCGCCAACCTCCGGCAGCCCG
>JBEILF010000050.1:0-15819 GCA_040379385.1 Burkholderiales bacterium
GATGGTGATATCACCTTCAAAAAAATGGAAACGCGGATTTCCCATGAACTTGGCGACTCGGTCTGAATTCATGTCCATGCCGTAAATATGCCAGTCGGTCGACTCCAGAATAGCTTTCGACAAGTGATGGCCGATAAAGCCATTCACGCCAAGGATGAGTACTTTTTTCATATGGGGAGATTCCTGGTTTTGATGCTTGAGCCGCTACATTTCATGGCGGTGCGGTCATGGCGTGGATGCCGGTGCCGATCCACACCGCCAACATCAGCTCATTGTACGGTTGGCCATCGATTTCTGCTTCCAACACGCGCAACATGGTGCCGCTGCCACAAAGTGCGATCACTTGGTCGTTTGCAACATTCAGATGCGCTGGGTTGGAATGGGAGAATACGGCTGGCACTCGTTTGGTCTTTGTTATCTTGATTGTCTCGCCGCGAATTTGGGTGGTTGCTCCCGGGTAGGGTGGTGCCACGCCTCTGACGAGATTATGAATGTTTTCAGCCGTAGCATGCCAGTTGATGACGCCGTCCGACGGTTTACGGCCGCCAAAGTAGCTGCCCACGGCCAGGTTTTGTGGCGTCAGGGTGGCCTCGCCTTTAATCAAGCTGGGTAGCGAGGCGTCGAGTAGTGCCGCCGCCGCAGCGGTGACCTTGGCAAACACCTCGTGTGCCGTTTCATCCGGACCAATAGGGACCGCTTGTTGGCCGACGATACGACCGGCATCGGGCTTTTCGACCATTTCATGCAAGGTGGCCCCCGTTTCGGTTTCGCCTTTGATGATCGCCCAGTTAACCGGCACTCGCCCCCGATACTTTGGCAGGAGTGAGCCGTGCATATTGAATGCACCGCGTTTGGCGGTGGCTAGCAGCGCCGACTTCAACATATTGCGATAGTAGAACGAGAAGATGAAGTCTGGGGACAGAGCAGATAGCCGGGCGATGAACTCATCCGTATTCGGATCCTCTGGAGTAACAACCGGGATCGAATTTTCCAATGCAACTTTCGCCACGCTGTCGAACCAGATGGTTTCAGCCGGGTTATCGGTGTGCGTCACGACCAATTGGACATCGACGCCGTGCGCGAGCAGCCCCCTCAGGCAACTAACACCGACGTTGTGGTAACCGAAGACAACAGCGGTCGCCATCGATTCAATTCTTCTTGTGGTCGGGGCTTTCGAGAATGCCTTCGATCATGTAGCGCGGCCGCGAGCGCACCTGTTCGTAGATGCGGCCGACATACTCACCCACTAGTCCAATGCCGAATAAGGTGATGCCGATGAGGAAAAACGCGATGCCAAACAGCGTGAACAGCCCTTCGGCTTCCGGCCCAACAATCAGCCGCCGAATCGCCAGAAAGGCGACAAACCCGATGGAAAGAATTGAGATGATGATGCCGACTAGCGAGAATAGCTGCAGGGGGGCGGTGGAATAACCGGTCATCAAATCAAAATTGAGTTGGATAAGCTTGTAGAGAGAGTATTTCGACTCGCCGGCAAAACGTTCTTCGTGGGCGACTTCGATTTCCACCGGACGACGCGCGAAAGAGTAGGCCAGCGCTGGAATGTAGGTGGAGGAATCACGCGTGCTGTTGATGGCATCAACAATGCCACGGCTGTAGGCGCGCAACATACATCCTTGGTCGGTCATCTTGATACTGGTGATGCGTTCACGTAGTTTGTTCATCGCCCGCGACGCGTACCGGCGGAACGCGCTGTCTTGGCGCATACGACGAATCGTGCCGACATAGTCGTGACCCTTATCCATCTCGGCAAGTAGGTTGCTAATTTCCTCGGGCGGGTTTTGCAGGTCAGCATCCAGCGTCACGATGCGTGCGCCGCGGCAGTGCTCGAAGCCGGCCATGATGGCCATGTGCTGGCCGAAATTGCCGTTGAACAAAATGACGCGGGTGACGTCCGGGCGCTTCTGGAACTGTTCGCGCAGCACGGCTGCTGAACGATCGCTCGAACCGTCATTGGTGAAGATAATCTCGTAGCCACAGCCGATTGCGTCTAGCGCCGGGTAGAGACGGGCAAACAATGCGGACAGTCCATGTTCTTCGTTGTAAACAGGAATGACAACCGATAGTAGCGGGGCGGAAGGCGCGATCATGTCGTCAAGCTTTGGCTAGAAATGAGATTAGCGCTTGCACAACACGGACGACGTCTGCCTCAGTCATCGCTGCATGCAAAGGTAGCGTCACGGTTTGTTGTGCGATGCGTTCCGCGTGCGGATGTTCACCATCACGGTGCCCTTTGCCACGGAACAAACTGGTCAAATGCATTGCCTCATACGATATGCCGATGCCGATACCTTGAGCATGCATGGTGTCAATGAACTGCTTTCGCGTGAGTTGCGATTGCCACGGCTTGTCAAACGGGAGCAACACGCAATACATGTTCCACGAGTGTCCCGTCGGTTCGTTTGGATGCGCCAGTGAAGGTAGCACGATGCCAAATTCATCAGCCAATGGGGTTAACAGAACCGTGTAGACATGAGCCAAGCTCTGCCGATGGGCGTTCCACGTATCCAACATTGCCAGTTGGGCGAGACCGAGCCTTGCCGAGACGTCACTCATGTTGAATTTGCCACCGGCAACACTCACGTCACGCGTACCATCGGCAAGGCGTGTGATTCCATGAAACCGTAACACCTCTGCGCGTTTGGCTTCATCTGGGTCGGCGAATACTGCTGCACCACCTTCGATGGTGGTCATATTCTTGTTCGGGTGAAAGCTGAACGTGGCGATGTCTCCAAACGCGCCGATGCGTTTTCCCTGCCAGCTGGAACCAATTGCCAATGCGGCGTCTTCAATCACACGCAGGCCATGTTTCTTTGCGATGTTGTACAACCGATCCATGTCGCAAGGAAGCCCCGACATATGCGTCGGCACAATCGCTTTGGTATTTGGCGTGATGGCGGCTTCAACCTGGTCGAAATTGATGTTGCGGGTAATGAGGTCACAATCAACAAATACGGTGGTGGCACCGACTTTTTCAATCATGTTGCCGACGGAGAAAAATGTCATGGCCGACGTAATCACCTCGTCACCTGGGCCGATACCACAAACTTCAAACGCCACTTCCATTGCCGCCGTTGCTGAGGTGAAGACACGGGTGGGGCGACCGCCATGGTAGTTCGACAATGCCGTCTCAAACGCCGCAACTTGTGGGCCACTGGTGAGCCAGCCGGAGAGCATGGTATCGCGCACCGCGTCGGCCATCTCATCGGTAATCACCGGACCGGCAAATTTTAAGAAGGGGAGTGCGCTCATGCCGATTTTGCAACCAACCAGACGCCAATACAAATGACGGCGATACCGACCAGCTTTTGTGCAGTCAATGACTCGCCAAAAAGATACCACGCGGCAAACGCGTTGACGATATAGCCAATCGACAGCAGAGGATAGGCGACCGAAACTGGTACGCGTGAAAGGGCCATGATCCAGATGATGACACTGGCACCATAGCAACCCAGTCCTATCAAGATGTGCGGCTGGCAGGCGAGAGTTTTGGCGATCGGAACGAGGTTCTCACCACTGAATTCGAAGCGGCCAATACGATTTGTCCCCGCCTTGAGGAGCAACTGCGCGGTCGCATTTAGCAACACGCCAGTGAGGATCAAGCTAAAGCTGACGAGGTTCAAGGCCGTAATATCAGATTGGTGGTCGGGCGGGTTCAGCGTTTCATGATGGCAAAGCGCCGAGGAGATTCATGAATGACCTCAAACTCAAGGCCCAAGCCCCGCATTTTATCGATATCCTGCGGTGGAATGATAGCGATGACCGGTCCGGGCTGCTTCCACACTGACGGGAAATCTTCCAGCCGAGCGATACTGCGGCCGGGTTCACTCTTTTGCCCCATCTCAAACTCGTCCACATAGTCAACCAAGGTTGTGTAACGACCGAGGTAGAAGGCGAGGGTCTGATCATAAGTATTCACCGAATAGAGCCGGGTTTCCTTAGTAAGTTGTTGGCCTATGGATTGCGCCAATCCGTATCCCGACTGAAGCGGCGAGAGTGTTTCATAGCCACTATCAATACGCTGTACCATGAATACGCTTGCTGCTGCAACTGCCGCTACTCCCCAACGGCGCGACACCTTTGTGTTGCGCCAAAAACAAGCAACGGCAATCGCGGTGCCGACGGCAAAGACGATGAATGCGGCGACCATGATCTCGCTATACTCGGTGTACAAACCAAGTTCAAAGGCGTTGCGCGCTTTTTCCACCGGTAGTGCCTGCAAGACATAGGCGATGATTAACGAGATCGGCGGGATGGGAAGAACGTACCAAGCAATTTTTCGACCGGGCGTGTAAGCCAAGTAATGGCCGATCAACATCGCAAAAAATGGAAAGGTCGGCAGGATGTAGGCGGGTAATTTCGAGCCAGAAATGCTGAAGAAGAAAATGATGAAGACCGACCAGATCAGCGCAAATCGAAGTGGCCTGAATGGTCTGGGTGACGGCGAATGCGAACTGTCGGGGTGTAGCGTCGAGGTACTTTCACGGCGCCAGGCGCTCACCATTGACGGAACCAGCAAGAACGCCCACGCTAGTACACCAACAAACAAGATAGGGAGGAAGAACCACCACGCCTCAACCCGCCGGTGCTGCGTTGTGGTGAAACGTTGGAAGTGTTCGTGAATGAAAAAGAACCGCATGAACTCGGGATTGCGCTCGGCTACCAATACAAACCACGGGCAGACGACAAGTAGGAAAAGTGGCACCGCGATCCACCAATTGATGCGAAGAAGGCGGGGCCAATCGAAATTAAACAGGCAGTAAAGAAACAGCACTACGCCAGGGAACACGATGCCAATTAAGCCCTTTGACAGTACCGCACCAGCGCTGGCTATCGCGGCAACATACAACCAAATTAATTGTTCTCGATCCGGGGTTGGCCGACTCGCAGGGTTATGCTGGGACAGCATAAACGCGCAGACAGTCAGGGTCGTCCAGAACGTTAGCCCCATGTCCAAGGTCACAATTTCCGCCAAGGCCATGAAGTATGGGCAAGCCACCAATGCGAGCCCGGTGAAGACCCCGACCTCGCGCGTAAATAGTCGGCCTGCTGTAAAAGAAACCAACAACACCGTCAATAGCCCGGCGAGGGCAGTGTAGAGCCGCGCGCTCCACTCGGATTTGCCAAAACTCTTGATGGCCGCCGCAGTGGCCCAGTACTGCATCGGGGGCTTTTCAAAGTATTTCAGGCCATTGAGGCGGGGCGTGACATAGTCGCCACTATCAGCCATATGCATCGCAAGCACGCTATATCGCCCCTCATCGGGGTTGGCCAACTTACGCTTGCCGATGTCACTCAACCAGAGTACGGCCAGTAGGGAAAACAGGCAGCCAACCAATAGTGCAAAGCGACCAAGCGAGAGTGAGTTCATGTGTATCTTTGGTATTGTATGGGGATAGCAGAATTAGGCAATCGATCAATCTTGCCGATTGCTTTCGCTCGGGTAGCGATCACCAAATTTTACCTGCGCCAGACACTTTATCTGGACACGCTACCCCCGCGTGGTCAGGAGGAGCGCAGCAAGACAATTACCGCACCGCCGCCGCCGTCTGCGGGCGGGGCGTCGCAAAAAGCCAATACCTCCTCGCGTTGAGACAGCGACAAGCGCACTTTGTTGCGTAGAAGCGGCACACCGTTGGCTGAGCGAATACCTTTGCCATGGACAATACGTACGCATCGTGCGCCGCCGTGCCGGGCGTAGGCGAGGAATTTGCCCAGTTCCGTACGCGCGGTATTGGTGCTTAAGCCATGTAAGTCCAGACTTGCCTGCACTGCCCAATGTCCGCGTTTGAGTTTGCGCAAAATGTCGCCGGGCAGCCCCTGTCTGAGGAAGGAAATCAAGTCGCCGGTATCGATGTCGTCGTCCCAGCCGGATGTGTGTTTCAATAACTCTTGCGGCACCGCAGCCTCGTCGCGCTCGCGCTGCTGGGCGATGGGGCGCGGTTTGGGGCGTTGAATTGTGGCGCGCGGCGCATGTTCGATGCGTTGCACGCCGTCCGCCGCCATTTCCGCAAGAAACAGGTCATTATCGGCTGCGACCGGCAGCGATGCAGGTTCTGGCGTAAGCGGCGGCGAAGATAAGTGCGACTTTGCCATAAAACGAAAAATCCTTATTTGACGGACGTTTTGAGGCAATTTGTCTTGAAAAACCCCGCCAATATTAGAGTTTAGGCTAAAGATTCGAGATATTTTTCCGCATCCAGCGCTGCCATGCAGCCAGTTCCGGCGCTGGTTACCGCCTGTCGGTAGATATGATCTTGCACATCGCCTGCGGCAAAAATCCCCGCAACCGAGGTCGCCGTGGCGTTGCCCTTCAATCCCGACTGTGTGATGATGTAACCATCGGTCATCTCTAGCTGGCCTTGGAAGATTTCCGTGTTGGGCTTGTGGCCAATGGCGATAAAGCAACCCTTCAATGCGAGGTCAGTGGTGGCACCATCAGCCGTCGCCCGGATACGCACACCCGTGACGCCGGAGCTATCGCCTAAGACTTCGTCCAAGGTGTGGTTCCACTTGACGGTCACCTTGCCTTCCTTCACCTTGGCGAAAAGGCGATCCTGCAGGATTTTTTCAGAGCGGAATTTGTCGCGACGGTGAATGACCGTGACGTGTCGCGCGATGTTGGAAAGGTATAAAGCTTCCTCTACGGCAGTGTTACCGCCACCGACCACACACACATCCTCGTTTTTGTAGAAAAAGCCGTCGCAGGTGGCGCAGCCGGACACGCCCCTGCCGAGGAATTTCTCCTCAGAAGGCAGGCCGAGGTATTGCGCAGATGCGCCGGTTGCAATGATCAGTGCATCACAAGTGTAGGTATCGGAATCACCAATCAAGGTGAACGGACGTTGTTTGAAGTCGACCGTATGAATGTGGTCAAAAATGATCGCCGTGTTGAAACGTTCGGCGTGTGCCTGGAAACGACTCATCAGGTCCGGGCCCTGCACGCCGTCGGCATCGGCTGGCCAGTTTTCAACGTCGGTCGTTGTCATTAGCTGGCCTCCCTGCGCCAACCCGGTAATCAAGACGGGGGCAAGATTGGCGCGCGCGGCGTAGACGGCGGCAGTGAAACCTGCGGGGCCGGAGCCCAGAATGAGAAGGCGGTGGTGTTTGGCAGACATTCTAAACCTCTGGATTAAGTGGCTATTTTAGCTGACGGTCGCGGCTTAAATCCGGAAGCACTAGGCGAAAGCATCTCAGCACCGGGACAAATCCGCGCCCAAATGCGATTCGATGCCTCGTTCAAAGTGTAGTTCGCATAGCCCGCTTTGGTGATACCGGGCGGATTGATTGTGAGAAAATCATTACACAACCTACAAATGAACTTTTAGGGCACCATAACTTGTCCACCGTACTGCGAAACATTCCGCTGTTCCAAGCACTCGACGACATCGAATTGGCTTCCTTGGAGGATCTCGCCACAGAGCGCTTGGTTCCGCGCGGAGGCATTATTCTTAATGCCGCAGACGCGGGAGAATCGTTATTCGCCATAACGGCAGGGCGGGTCAAAGTATTTATTGGTGATGAGGATGGGCGCGAAATCACACTGAAGATGCTGGGGCCGGGCGATTTTTTTGGCGAGCTGTCGCTGATCGACCAAGAGCCACGATCCGCGTCAGTGTCAGCGGTGGAAGCAACAACACTCAAGATCTTGTCTTATCAGGCCTTTCGTAATTGCCTCATCCGATTTCCTGGGATTGGCATCGCCGTGATGACCGAATTGGCGAAACGCCTGCGCGACGCTGATCGGAAAATATTTAACCTGGCCTTGATCGATGTCTACGGTCGCGTGGCAAGTACCTTGCTAGAACTCGCCACTAGTAGCGACGGAAGGTTGGTCGTCGGCGAAAGACTGTCGCAGCAAGAGATCGCCAATATGGTTGGCGCGTCTCGCGAGATGGTGAATCGAATTCTCAAGGACCTGTCTGATCGTGGCTATATTTCGGTCGAAGCCAAACAGATCACTATCCATAACAATCGTCTGCCGCTGGGATTTTGACGGCGTGGGTCGGTAAGGGCACGCGAATGTCGCTGCGATGTTGGCCTAGCCTGAATATTTCATGGCTCGCCGGTTGCTTAGAAGGAGATTGCCTGTGGGCGATTGGCAAGATTGGCAAACCAATTTGGCTCGTGCCTCTCTTGCTGTGGATGCGGGCGGCAGGTTGGCTCGCGGGCGATTGCACGGCAATGTTGCGCCCTGCTGCCGAAGCATAGCCCGCTATGCTGTGCTCGGTCAGGCAAAAAATCGCTCGCCTGTTCACCCACTCGCCCGCTTTCGAACGCGCCGCCATGAAATATTCATGGCTAGTGCCGGAATATCGACCGCGTGTTGGACTAGCGTGAATGTTTGCCGGGGATGCTTTCGACAGAGAGAGGTGAGTGGGCGGACCGATGTTTGCCTGCCCGCACCACGCATAACGAGCCGTGTTTGCCAAATGCATGTGGACAACGGCGTGTGATTGGCCAATGTGACGCCGTCGCGTTGTCTCAGAGCGAACGCGCAGCCCGCATCCGCGGCGAAAGAGGAGAGGCTAGGTTGGTTTGCCAATTGTTCAGAGGCAACGCGCTTGGATGCAACAGGTACCCCATGAAATTTTCAGGCTAGGTATGCCCCCTTATAATCGAATCCAATGAGTGCCAACAACAATGATTTTTTTGATCCCACCGCGCCCGCGCCCATGGTCGCCACGCCGGAGGTAACGCGGATTTCCCGACTGCTGCGTGAAGCCGGTTGGATACTGTTTCTTGCCTTATCGGCCTACTTAGCGCTGATTTTCGCCACCCACTCCGCAGCCGATGCTGGCTACTTTTTTTCCGGAACAGGGGCAGCAGTCGGGAACAAGGGCGGCGTGACCGGTGCGTGGCTGTCTGACTTGTTGCTCGGCTTGTTTGGCTTGTCAGCCTGGTGGTGGGTGATTTTAGCCGTCTACGGCGTGATACGTTTGTTCGGTCGCGTTGAAACCTCGCGCCTGTTTGACCGCCGCAACATCGTAATTGCCCTGGTCGGTTTCTTGATTTTGCTGGTTGCGTCGTCGTCGCTGGAAGCGCTACGCCTCCACTCTGTCAAGGCAGTATTACCGAACGGTGCTGGCGGGGTTGTCGGTGGATTGCTGGCCGGGGTGATTGAAAAGGGGCTCGGCTTTGTCGGCGGCACCGTAATGTTGCTGGCGCTTTGTGCCGGATCGTTATCGGTGTTTTCCGGACTGTCGTGGATTCGCTTGGCCGAACGTGTGGGTACCGGTGTTGAGTGGGCGGTTGTTGCGCTCAAGGGAAAATTTGAAGAAAAGCGCGACCGCAACGTAGGTGAACAGGCGGTAGTGCAGCGCGAAGAAAAAGTTGAAGAGATGCGTCGCGTGATTGAGGACCATCCGCCGATCCGTATCGAGCCGACGGTAGTTGAGATCCCGCAGTCGGAGCGCGTCAAGAAAGAAAAACAAGCGCCCTTGTTCTCGGACATGCCCGATTCGCCGCTACCGACTATTGGCCTATTAGACTCGCCCGAGGCGACCATCGAACGACCGTCTGCGGAGACGCTCGAATTTACGTCGCGCTTAATCGAACGCAAGCTGATGGATTTCAACGTGAGTGTGCAGGTTGTTGCAGCCTATCCCGGCCCGGTGATCACACGTTATGAAATCCAGCCTGCGGTTGGGGTGAAGGGCTCCACGGTTGTCAATCTCGCACGTGATCTTGCGCGCGCCTTATCGGTGACCTCAATTCGCATTGTTGAAACTATCACCGGCACGTCACATATGGGGCTCGAAATCCCGAATCCGAAGCGTGAAATTGTGCGGCTTTCAGAGATTTTGGCGTCGGCTGTTTATGCAGACATGAATTCCAAGCTTGCCATTGTGATGGGCAAGGATATTGCCGGCCGACCGGTCGTGGCAGACCTTGCCAAAATGCCGCATGTGTTGGTTGCGGGTACCACAGGATCGGGCAAATCGGTTGCCATTAATGCGATGATTTTGTCGCTGGTCTACAAATCCACGGCCAACGAAGTTCGGCTGATTTTGATCGACCCGAAGATGTTGGAGTTGTCGGTGTACGAGGGTATTCCGCATCTGCTAGCACCGGTTGTCACGGACATGAAGCACGCCGGGCACGCACTAAGCTGGTGTGTGGCCGAGATGGACCGCCGTTACAAACTGATGAGTGCGGTTGGTGTGCGAAACCTCGCCGGGTTCAACGCCAAGGTTAAAGAAGCAAAGGACAAGGGCGCACCGATTCCGCATCCGTTTTCACTGACACCAGACACACCCGAACCACTCGAAGCGTTGCCGCTTATCGTAGTCGTGATCGATGAATTGGCCGACATGATGATGGTGGTTGGCAAGAAGGTCGAAGAGTTGATCGCGCGCCTCGCACAAAAAGCGCGCGCATCGGGTATTCACTTGGTGCTCGCCACCCAGCGGCCGAGTGTTGACGTCATCACCGGTCTCATCAAGGCCAACGTTCCCACGCGTGTCGCCTTCCAAGTCTCGTCGAAAATTGATTCACGCACGATTCTTGACCAGCAAGGGGCAGAAGCATTACTCGGTCAGGGTGACATGTTGTACCTACCGCCTGGTAGTGGCGTACCCCAACGGGTACACGGTGCGTTTGTCGGCGACGCTGAGGTGCATCGCGTCGTGCAGCATCTCAAGACGCAAGGAGAACCAGCTTACATTGAAGGGATTCTGGACGCGCCGGAAGAGGCCCCGACCGACGCGCTTGGCGGTGCCGGCGAGGGGGGTGAGAAGGATCCACTCTATGACCAAGCAGTACAAGTCGTCCTGCAAAACAAGCGTGCGTCGATTTCACTGGTACAGCGGCACTTGCGGATCGGTTATAACCGCGCTGCGCGCCTGTTGGAGGATATGGAGAAAGCCGGGCTGGTCTCGGCGATGGGCGGCAATGGCAACCGCGATATATTGGTTCAGGCGCGGACTGAGTAGGTCGGTGGCACGGCTGTTCCCCTCCTAGTCGGCTAAATGGCCAGCACAGGCGTTGGATGTTGTTACCGTGTTACTGCAGATTGACGCAGATAAGGCTAAAGGTTTGCTTTTAAGATGATGGATATTGAGCTACTACAAATACCAGCCACTGGACTGCAACGTTGGCGTGCGTTCACCTATGTTTATTTGCACGCATCCGCAGTTAGAGTTTTTGCGATTTTTGCTCTGCTGCTACCGATATCGGCCTGTGCGCAGAACGCGATCGATCAATTCCGGACGTTTGTGCAATCTACTAAATCCGGGCGCGCCGACTTTTCCCAGGTGGTCACCGATGCCCGGGGTAAGGCCGGCGCAGCCGCAGCGGGCACGCTTCAATTTGAGCGACCGGGCAAGTTTCGCTGGGTGTACGAGAAGCCCGCCCAAACCATTGTCGGCGATGGTAAGAAGGTTTGGTTTTACGATCAGGACTTGAATCAAGTCAGTGTTAGACCACTCGAGGCGGCGTTCTCGTCGACCCCTGCGGCACTGCTCGCCGGTCGCGCTGAAATCGAAGCGGCCTTCACGCTAGTTGCCGGGGTAGAGTCGGAGGGCATGGCCTGGGTAATCGCAGAACCAAAGAGCAAAGACGCGGGCATCGAAAAGATCCGGCTCGGATTTCAGGGCGCGGATTTACGCGTGATGGAGTTAGCTGACGCATTCGGCAACAAGACGCGAATCAGCTTGTCAAAGTTTGAGCGCAATCCACGCCTCGATACCAAGCAGTTCACCTTTGTGCCACCCAAAGGTGCTGACGTGGTTGGTCAATAAGGCGGCTTTGCATCGCCCCAAACAAAGGCTCTCAAAAGGAAAGCAGGACGAGCGTGGCATAATTTCGGATTGTCCAAAAAAAAAGTCATGCGTATCCTTCTCTCGAACGACGACGGCTACTTCGCTCCTGGATTGGCGGCCCTCTACGCTGCACTTGCCCCTCTCGCAGAAATCACCGTCGTTGCGCCGGAGCGTGACAAAAGTGGTGCCTCAAACTCGCTCACGCTTGATCGTCCTTTATCGATGCGTAAAGCGCCGAATGGCTTTTTCTTTCTGAACGGCACACCGACCGACTGTGTTCATATGGCCGTGACTGGCATGCTGGACTTTGTACCGGATATGGTGGTGTCGGGCATCAACCACGGCTCGAACATGGGTGACGACACGATATACAGCGGAACGGTTGCCGCTGCCACCGAGGGTTTCTTGTTGGGTGTTCCGTCTATTGCCGTTTCTATGGTTGCACGCGACTCGAAAAATTTTGAAACAGCCGGGTGGGTCGCGGCAGAGCTGGTCAAACGCCACCAGCAACAGTCAATCTCGGTTCCGTCATTGTTGAATGTGAACGTGCCCGACCTTCCGCGAGATCAGTTACAGGGGTTTGAAGTCACCCGCTTGGGTAAACGCCACAAGGCAGAGCCGTCGGTAAAGGCCTTGAACCCGCGCGGCGAGACTGTCTATTGGATAGGCGCCGCCGGCGGCGCGGCCGACGCGGGCCCAGGCACCGACTTCTATGCCACCGAACATAACCGCGTTTCTGTTACCCCATTACAAATTGATCTGACCAACTACCCGCAGATGAAGTCGCTTGCCGAATGGATGGCAACCTAACGATGGCGGGAGACAGCAATTCGGGCAAACGCAGCGCAGCACGCTTTTCCGGTAGCGGGATGACGTCGGATCGCACTCGGACTCGGATGATATACGCGTTGCGTCAACGCGGTATTAAGAATGAAAAGGTATTGGCGGTGATGGCGGAAGTGCCTCGCCACCTCTTTATAGAAGAGGCGTTGCGAGAGCGCGCTTATGAGCCTGATAAGGCGCTGCCAATCGGTTTTGGACAAACCATCTCGACGCCGGAGATTGTTGCCATCATGACCGAGCTGGTTTGTGAGCGACCGCTGGGCGTGCCGAAGAAAGTGCTCGAAATTGGTACCGGTTGTGGCTACCAGACGGCCATTCTCGGCAAATTGGCCAAGGACGTGTATACGGTGGAGCGCATCGCACCGTTGATGGACAAAGCACGGCGCACTTTGCGCGATCTGCGTTACTACAATGTGATCTTCAAACACGCTGACGGCCACTTTGGGTACGCCGATGCTGGGCCGTATGATGCCATCGTCATGACTGCTGCCGCCTCGCATGTTCCTCAAGAATTGACCGCTCAGCTGGCGGTAGGCGGGAGAATGGTCCTGCCGGTTGGCGTGGATCAACAGCAACTGTTTGTGATTGACCGTACCGAAAACGAATTTCTCCAGCGCGTCGTCCATGATGTGCGTTTTGTACCGCTTGTGCCTGGAATTGCCTGATCGATATGTCTAATTTTGCCTCTGCTACGCGGTTTCTGACTGCTTCACCCCTTGTGCTCCTACTGACGTTGGTGGCCTGTTCGACCAAGACGCCGGCACCTGTCAGTGATAGAGGGGCAGTAGCGCAACAACCAACTGCGGCCGCCACCCCGCCGTCAAGCGCGCCTAAGCCTGCTGATATCAGGCCGACTGATCTCGGTAAGACACACACTGTTCAAAGAGGCGATACCCTCATTGGCGTGGCGCTGCAATACGGCTTGGACTACCGCGAATTGGCAGCGTGGAATAACATTGAGAACCCTAACGTGATTAAGCTCGATAGCGTCTTGCGCCTCACGCCGCCGGCAACAGTTGCCACCGGCACGGCTGCTACAAATGTACCGAAAGAGCCGAAACCTGGTGCGCCAGTTGTTACGCCGCTGGCTCCAACGTCGTTACCTTTAGCTTCCGGCGAGCGTCCCGCGACAAACTCTGCCACCAGCAAAGTCGAGCCACGCGGCGGCAAGGTGCCTTATACGGATGCCGCGTATCAACGGCTATCGGCGCAAGTTGCCCCAGCACCCGCACCAACCCCCGGCCCGACACCGGCGGCAACGGGCACAGCAGCCCCCGCAACATCCGTGCCGACAGTCCAGCCTTCGGCCACTGCGGGAGACGATGTCGATTGGGCATGGCCGGTCAAGGGCAAGGTCATGACTACCTTTACTGACGCTAATAAGGGGATTGACATCGCCGGCACCAAAGGAACAGCGGTGAACGCCGCTGGCAACGGTAAGGTTATCTACAGTGGTTCGGGATTGCGCGGTTATGGTCGGCTCGTGATCATCAAACACAATGTCAGCTGGTTTTCTGCCTACGCGCACAATGAGAAAATTGTTGTCGTAGAAGGTCAGGAAGTGAAACGCGGCCAGAAGATCGCGGAAATGGGTGACTCAGATACGGACCAAGTCAAGCTGCACTTTGAGATCCGCAAAAACGGCAAACCGCTTGATCCCGTTAAGTTCTTGCCGCCGCAATAGTTCGGCGTGCCGATTTTGCTCGTACTGCGCCGCGATTTTGCCGAAGCACGTCCGGCTAAGAACCGTCCAATGGCGTTGTGGTCGCACCTAGCCTGAATATTTCATGGGTCGCCGGTTGCTTAGAAGGACGTTGCCTTTGGGAGATTGGTAAACCAATTTGGCTCGTTTCTGTTTTGCTGTGGAGGCGGGCTGCAGGTTCGCCCGACGGCGAACGCGCCCCCATGAAATGCTCAGGCTAGGTGCCAGAGAATTGTCGGCATGATCCGTTTGGGTTGGTGACAGGCGCAGCCCCTCCCCGCAGCGCTGGCAAAACCAACAAACCCTCTGTCGTCAACCTCTTACCAACTGATGCGCTGATCGACCTCAAAGTTTGGTACCGGTTGGGCCGCGTCATCCAAGTCTGGGGCGGGCTCCACGCCCTCACCAGCTTGCGCATCGCTCTCGCCCCACAGCGGCGGTCCGCCCGCTGGTGGGTTTGGCCGCAAACAGGCGTGCTTTCATGACCTTGGTGTTATTAAAGACCAATATATCGCCGGGTTCGAGCAGGTTCAGCACATCGGGGAAAGTGCAGATCGGTTCGTTTCTTTCCCTGGACGTGCAGCAGGCGGCTTTGCTGGCGTTCAGGTGTCGGGTACTGGGAGATCAGCGCTTCAGGCAGTTCAAAATCAAAGTCGGCCAGGGTGTAGGCTTGGGGTGTAATCATGGGTGAAAAACAGTCAGCTTAAGCGCATTTGGGCTTGGCAAAACAATCTGACATAACAGCGCGCTCAGCGCCCGTGCCCGGGTGGCGAAATAGGTAGATACAGCAGATTCAAAATCTGCCGGTGGTAACACCATGCCGGTTCGATTCCGGCTCCGGACACCATCTTTCTTCCTCCGGGTTTAATTTGAAATTTCTTGCGGCTATGACCTTGGGCTGGCCGCAAGCCAGACGGCAAGGTTAACTGTGGCGCTGCGATCCCGGATCGGACAATATACCCATGACCGTCGCCGCAATCGAACACGGCCGTCTAGGCCAAAAATCACCCAGTGGATATTTTGTCCATCACGCTGAAGTGACTAAACCGCTTCGGCGATCACGTATAGCGTCGGGTTGTTTACGCGGTACCTGCTGTCGATCAGCTCGATGTCCTCACCCATTGAAATCTTCTCGATAACTGGCTCGAAAAATGCCCAAGCTGAACACGAAGTCTTGACAGCGGCGGCGATGCTGACGCCAAAGCTGAAGATAAACATGTAGATACGTTCGATGGCGCGTTTGTATGGCCACTGCGAGGGAGGATTTATCGCCAGCGTGTTCCCAGCGGCCCGGTTGACCGCTCGGAACACGGACAATACAATGCCTGCATGCAAGAGACGTCGTTTGAAACTCCTAATCAGCGGGTTGGCGTGCCTAAGCGAGTTGTCTTCGAAGATAGAGGGGTGATCTATCGGCAAGGAGATCGCTGCCGCGAGGCATTGTTGATCGAATCGGGTCTGGTCAGACTTAGCCGACTGCATGCCGACGGTCGC
>JBEILF010000051.1:0-15566 GCA_040379385.1 Burkholderiales bacterium
AAGGCGAGCTCGCCGTACATTTCGGGTGTTGTAAATTCACGGATGTCGTTCAGGTCTTTCGCGTCGTTGGCCGCTTGCAGCCGAATAAATGCAGCCTTCGAGTTACGCTCAAACGGAATAACGTCAAAGTCGGCTGGAATACGCGGTTTGGCTGTAGCTTGGTTGATGACGTCGGGCGAAGCGTTGGCGGTTGACAAACGGCTACCGATTTCCGGCGCAGCGATGCGGTTGGTAGTGGTGGCGGGGGCGGCCGACACAGGCGGTGGCGATGGTTCAGGTGTGTATGGTGCGCCGGCACCAGCATATTGACTGTTACCCGAAGCAGGCGAGTTCATGCCACCCATCTCCGCGGCCTTCTTACGCATAAACATCCGAACCAGCATAAAGGCGGCAACGGCCAAACCGATCATCAACAGGATGTCGAAGAATTTCAGGCCATCAAACGCGCCGCCCATAAACATCGCGGCGAGTAACCCGCCTGCGGCTAACCCGGCCAATGGGCCGAGCCATTTGCTTGCACCTGATGCGGCGGCAGGAGCGGCGGCGGCGGCAGGTGCTGCGCCAGCGGCTGGTGCCGCAGCAGGGGCCGCCGGTTTTGCCGGCGGCGGCGTGGCGTCGCGCTGGATGGACTCTTTCTGTGTCCCGGTGGATTTGCCTCCCCCAAGACGTTTTTTTGCATCCGCGTCAGACATATAGCCGAGCGACACAAGTGTAAAAAGACTTATAACAACTGTGGCCAGAAGTGGTTTCATGGCATTCCCCGATAAATTGTAGGTGTATTGATGGAACGAAGACTGTTGCAACGACACTATGACCTGTTTGCGTAGAAAAAATTCCCCTGGCGCACGGCATTCGGTTTTTTAGCGGCCAAGCTTGTATCCGCGATGCAATGCAACGACGCCCGCCGCGAGATTCCAGTACTCGACGTTGGATAAGCCCGCCTCAGACATCATTTGTTTGAGCGTCTCCTGATCGGGATGCATCCGGATTGACTCGGCCAAATACTGATAACTTGCCTCATCCTTTGCGACCCATTTGCCAATCTTTGGCAAAAGACCAAAGGAGTAGGCGTCATAGGCCTTTTCGAGCGATTTGTGGACTTTCGAGAATTCGAGCACAAGCAAACGTCCTCCCGGCTTCAACACCCGGGTCATTTCTGACAAGGCGATATCTTTGTGCGTCATGTTGCGCAGGCCGAACGCCACGGTGACGATATCAAACGATTCACTTGCGAAGGGTAATTTCTCGGCATCAGCCAAGGCATTGGGCGTGATTAGCCCCTCGTCGGCCAAGCGATCACGCCCCACTTTCAGCATCGCTTCGTTGATGTCCGTCTGCCAGACGGTTGCCGCACCAGCTTGTGTTGCAAACGCTAGCGCCAAGTCCGCCGTGCCTGAGGCGACATCCAACACGGTTTCACCGGGTTGAACATTGGCCAGATCCACGGTGAACTTTTTCCAGACGCGATGCAGCCCGGCCGACATCAAGTCGTTCATGATGTCATAGCTGGGTGCAACCGAGCGAAACACTTCGCGCACTTTGCCTGCTTTTTCGCCTTCGCCAACCTTTTGAAAACCAAAATGTGTTTCAGTCATGAGTGGTGGTCCCGAGGCGTTTTTTACAGTGTTTCACTATAGGCAGCAACGTGTTCAATTTTCCAAGCGCCGGCTGCATCGCGCCGGACGAGTTGATAGGTGGTATTAAACACTTGCGGCAGCCGCTGTTGCCGATGGATGCTCCATTCAAGATCCACCACAAAGAAATTATCACTTTGCGGTATGGCGCTGCACTCGCGGTAGTCGGTCTTTACAAATCCTGAATGCCGATAAATTTCGCACAGTTTTTCATTGTTTGTGATCAGCGACTGCTCATCCGTAAACAGGCCGGGGCCAGTGGCGCTGGAGATCATTGAGGGCACTTGGTAGAAGGCTGATACTTCGCGCCCACTGAGACGATTAAAGGCGTCGCGGTAAGCGTCAAAAAACTCGCGAATGTCGGCAGGCATTTGGCTAGGCTTCGTCACCACGGCTAACCACGACTTGCACCGGCCTGCTCAAGCCGGCTCATGTAGGTGCGCCAATAGTTGTGCTGGTTGACGCCGAGATCGTGCAGATAGTCCCAAGAGTACAGGCCGGTGTCATGGCCGTCCGAAAAGGTTGGCTTGATGGCATATGAACCGACCGGCTCAATGCTAGTGATGTTGACTTCGCGCTTGCCGACCTGCAACACCTCTTGCCCGGGACCGTGGCCACGCACCTCTGCGGATGGCGAGTGCACCCGTAGAAACTCGCAGGTGAGGTGGAAACGGCTGCCATCATCAAACGCGATCTCCAGTTGGCGCGATTTCTGGTGCAGCGTAATTTCGGTTGGGCGGGGTTCGGCCATAGGTTAACGGACGCTTTCTGGTGAATTCACCGCTATTGTATCGTGCGGGAAATGCCGAGACGGCATTCACTCGCTCCTGTCGCGCTGTAACATAAGGTTCACAAAGCTGAAATATCATTGGCTGGTTTTCTGCATGATCAAAAATTCGATTCACGCATACCCCCTTTGAAACCCGAGCTGAGACCATGAACCCCACCATCCTCGTCGTCGAAGACGAACCAGCTATTCAGGATCTTATCCAGATCAACCTTGAGATGGGCGGTTATCGCGTGTTGGTCACCCCGTCGGCAGAAGGCGCGCTGAAAATTGTGCAGCACGAATTACCCGATCTCGCGCTGCTCGATTGGATGTTGCCGGGCATGAGCGGCGTCGAACTCACCCGCAAGTTACGTGGTGACAGCCGGACCAAATCGCTGCCGGTTATCTTGCTCACCGCGCGGGGCGAGGAAGAAGATAAATTGCGCGGTCTTGAGACCGGTGCGGATGACTATATGGTCAAACCATTTTCGTTGAAAGAGCTGGAAGCACGCATTAAGGCCGTGCTGCGCCGCCGCGCACCGGAGCTGACGGAAGATACCATCGATTACCACGGTTTAAAGCTTGATCCTGCCTCGCACAAAGTTACCGGCAACGGCCAAACGCTGAGCATGGGCCCGACTGAGTTTCGCTTGCTGCACTTCTTCCTGACACATCTGGAACGGGTCTACTCGCGAACCCAATTGCTCGACTTCGTTTGGGGCGATCATGTGTTCATCGAGGAACGAACAGTCGACGTACATATCCGGCGTTTGCGTTCAGCGCTAACGCCGTCTGGCCACGATAACTTTATACATACTGTTCGCGGTAGCGGCTACCGCTTCGCACGCGATCAGTAGTGGCTGCGGGGGCCGATCACTTCGTGCCCACCACTTGACACACACGGCGTAATATAGCGGCATGAGCTTATCTCGGCTTCGACGACTCTGGTCTGTTACCGGCAATAATCGCATGAGTGCCGCGCACAAACTACTGTTAACCGCTTCGCTGCGGGTTGCATTACTCGCAATGTTGGGCGGGCTGTTGGGCGGGCTGGCGTTTGGCTCGACGGCCGCGTTTGTAGCGACGACGTTGATTGTTTTTGCGGGTTTTGCCTATCACGCCTGGAAGTTATCGCAACTACATCTCTGGCTGGGCAGTGAACTGCGGGCTGCAGACCTGCCGGACGGATTCGGCACCTGGGGTGATGTGCTTTCAGACCTATACCGGGTTATTCGCCAGCTGCGTACAGAGCAGCAGGCCTTGACCAATTCGCTCGCCCGTTTTCAGCAAGCTGCGACTGCGCTACCGGACGGTGCAGTCATGCTGGACGATGAAAACAGTATCGTTTGGTGCAACCCCGCAGCCGAGGAGCATTGGCACATTTCGCTATCAAACGACCGGTTGCAGACCATTACTTATATTGTTCGAACCCCAGAATTCGTCGAGTTTCTAGACAAACGAAACCTCGGCGAGTCGTTAACACTTAAATTTTCGCCAACGCTGGGTGCCAACAGCGGTCGCGAGGTTTCGCTCGCCGTGCAGCTAGTTGGTTTTGGCGACGATCAAACCTTGCTGCTTTCAAGAGACATCTCCGAGCGCGAACACCTTGAACGGATGCGCAGCGACTTTGTCGCCAATGTTTCCCATGAGTTACGCACCCCGCTCACAGTGATGGCGGGTTTCTTGGAGACGATGCACGGCACAGACATCGCCGGCGGTTCAAAGCCCGAGCTGCTTAAGCGCTCCCTAGACCATATGTCGCAGCAGACTGAGCGGATGCAGCGTTTGGTTGATGACCTGCTTGCTTTGTCGAGACTCGAAGATGCGCAAAACAGACTCACCGAATCAGTTATTGATATGCACGGCTTGGTACAGGCGTCGGTAAACGACGCTCGCGTCATGTCAGCGGGCCGCCATCACCTCACGACATCGCTATCGCCAGTATGGCTTGTGGGAAATCGCGACGAAGTTTCCAGTCTGGTTTCCAATCTGGTCTCGAATGCCATTCGCTATACGCCCGACAGCGGCGCGGTGAAGGTGGCCTTAGAGCTGATGCCCGCTGCGGATGGCCAGACTGGTGACGAGCTTGTGTTCAGCGTAACCGATACCGGAGAGGGCATTGCTGCAGAACATCTGCCACGCCTGACAGAGCGCTTCTATCGCGTTGATCGCGGGCGTTCACGCGCGGCCGGCGGCACTGGCTTGGGGCTCGCCATCGTCAAACATGTGTTGGTTCGGCACGGTGGTCGGCTGGAAATTCAAAGTTCACAAGGCTCTGAAGACCACGGATCAAGCTTCCGCGCAATTTTTCCGGCCAGCCGGGTGATGTCAGAGCAACCGAAGCCCCAAGCGGTCGCGGCGTAACGTCGCTTCACAAAATTGTCGTATGGCCGCTCAGGTTTGTTAGACTCGCCCCATGTCTGCCGACCGCTCTTCCCAACTTTCCTCCCAAACCAGTTACGCGCGTCGATTCGCCTTCGAACATCTTGACATTCGCGGGCAGGTGATCCGCCTAGGTGATGCGTGGCAGACGCTGATGCAGGGCCGCGACTATCCAGATGACGTTACCCGGTATTTTGGGGAACTAGCGTGTGTCGCGGTCTTTGTCGGCACCGGTCTGAAGCACCCCGGTCGTGTGACTTTGCAAATCCAAGGCGCGAGCACAAAGACTGCCGAGGGTGTTGCAATAAAGCGCTCGGCAAAACTAGCGGTGGTGGAGTGCACACACACGCTCGGTTTGCGCGGTATGGCCGCATCCGGCGGCGGGGAGGATTTCGCCAAACCTACCGTCGGTTTTGCCGAATGGATGGGCGGGGGCACACTGGCCATTACCGTTCAGAACAGCGACTCCGGGCAAATGTATCAGTCGATCGTTCCCATTTCCGGGTTAAGCGTGGCCGAGTGTTTTGAGCACTACTTCGATCAATCTGAACAATTGCCGACACATCTTTGGTTAGCCGCCACCCGCCAAGGGGCCGGCGCACTCATGCTGCAAAAGTTACCCAAGGCGGACGAGCGTGATGCCGACGGCTGGGCGCGGATGGAGATGCTTGCCTCGTCTGTATCCGAAAACGAATTAGCGTCGATGCCAATCGAGCTGTTGCTAACGCGATTGTTCGCCGAAGAGGATATTCGCCTTTACGCGCCAAAGACCGTTTATTCCAATTGCACACGCGATGAAGAGAAGGTCAAAAACATGTTGCGCTCCCTCGGTCGTGAGGAATTGGAAGGCACTCTCGCCGAATTCGGCGAAGTCATTGTCAAAGATGATATGTGTAATCAAGAGTATCGTTTTGATCAGTCGGCGATTGCGGCATTGTTTGATGAAAACAATGTCGACCAAAGAGACTCGAAGGTCTAGGCGAGACGGGCGTTTTCCAGCAATGGTTGCGGGTAACGCGCTACGGTTGCCGGTTCAGCGCAGGCGCGATTAGCGAAGCGTTCAGGTTTACCGCTCACATTGCCGCGAGTCGCGGTGTCATTTAAGTTTTGTGCGTTGCAAAATTCCGTCGAGATGCTCAAAACCCATGAAAGCAATGGTTACCGTGCCGTTGTTTTTCTTGTCGAGTTTGATGGTGACATTGGTGCCCAACTTGTCGGAGAGATCTGTCTCCAGACCGCGTACGTCGGCGTTGTTGGAGAGCGCTGCCTTCCGGCTCTTCGGCGGCGCGGTGCTAGTTTTTGCCAGCCGCTCTGCTTCACGAACGCTTAAGTTTTTGTGAACAATCTGGTGGGCAAGCTCAACTTGTTTTGACTTTGCCAGTGATAGCAGCGCGCGCGCGTGGCCCATGTCTAACTTCTGCGCCATCAGCATGTCCTGCACCGGCTTGGCGAGCTCGAGTAAGCGCAACAAGTTCGATACTGCAGAGCGTGAACGGCCAACCGCTTTGGCGGCCTCGTCGTGCGTCAGGTGGAATTCATCAATCAGGCGCTGGATACCCGCAGCTTCCTCCATCGCATTTAAGTTTTCGCGTTGAATGTTTTCGATCAGCCCGATGCCTAACGCGGCATCGTCGGCAATATCACGTACCAGCACCGGAACGGTCGCAAGCCCTGCCAACTGCGCTGCGCGCCAACGGCGTTCACCGGCGATGATTTCAAATTTGTCTTTTCCAATTGCTCGAACCAAGATTGGCTGCACGATGCCGCGTTGTTTGATGGAGTCGGCCAGCTCTGCGAGCGCGGCCTGGTCCATATGTGTGCGCGGTTGGTACTTTCCCGGCGACAAACTTGTTAGTGCCAGTTGGCGCAACTCGCCCTCATTCGGGCCTGCGCCGGGCTTGTTGCCACCCAGCAACGCGTCGAGCCCCTTGCCGAGTCCTTTGTTTTTCAACATAGCTATGCGGTTTCCTTAATCGGTATGCCGTGTCGCCCGAGCAGCTCGCGGGCGAACGCAAAGTGCGCTTGTGCGCCTTTGCTAGATGGGTCGTGCAGGATCACAGGTTTGCCAAACGACGGCGCTTCGGCGATGCGGATATTGCGCGGGATCACGGTATCAAACACTTTGTCGCCGAAGTGGCTTTTGATTTCTTCCGACACCTGTGTGGTGAGTGAAGAGCGCGGATCGTACATGGTGCGCACCAGCGCTTCAATTTCAATCTTTGGATTTAAGTTAGCCTTTACCTTACGCAGTGTTCCAACTAGGTCGCTTAAACCTTCCAGTGCGTAGTATTCACATTGCATCGGGATCACCACCGCATCGGCGGCGGTGAGCGCGTTTACGGTCAACATGTTTAACGCCGGTGGACAGTCGATGATCGCAAAGTCATAGTCCTGCGCGACTGCAGCGAGCGCTTCTTTCAAGCGGAACTCGCGGCGTTCAAATGAGACCATTTCAATCTCTGCGCCCGCCAACTCTCGGTTGGCGACCAGCACATCATATCCGGCCTCGGTTGTGACTCGCGCTTCGTTACACGGATATTCGCCGAGCAATACACCATAGAGCGTTTTTTCGTACGCGTTCTTGTCGATGCCGCTACCAGTCGTGGCGTTACCCTGTGGGTCGAGGTCCACCAACAACACGCGCTGACCGTAGTGCGCCAGCGTCGCCGATAGATTGACGGCAATGGAGGTTTTTCCCACGCCCCCTTTTTGATTTGCCACTGCGTAGGTCTTCATTTTTTCTTCAGTTGTCCCAACATGCTACGTGAGCCGTTTGTCTCGTATCTAGTGCACATTTGCTTCGAAGCGCACATTAAATCGCTCGGCCAGCACGGCCAGGCGCTTATCGCCCGTCCACAGTTTTGCGCTTGGTGTGAGGAGTGTTGACGCCAGCAACACCATGTCAACGATTCCGCAGCCCAGGCCAAATAATTTTTCGCGCTCAATAAACGACTTCACTTCAGGCAATGTCGCCTCGTTTGCTCTTTTCAGCAGCGCCAAATCTGCCAACGTTTGTTGGCGAGGTTCGGGCGGCGTCCCACAGGCGATTTCCCCGATCACCAGCGGATGGATAAGGGCCATATCTGTTTCAATCAAGTTGGCGAGCGCCTTGTCACCCTGGCGGAAGTGATTCACCCAGACCGAAGTATCGACCAGCACCACAATACGTTATCTCTAAAAAATCAACTAGGCCGAGCGTTCGCGAGGCACGTCTTGCATCGTCGGCGCAGCACCGCCTAGCAATGCCAATCGTTTCGCCGCCTGCACCCGCACAAATGTCCGAATGGCCTCTCGAAACAAATCGGCGCGATCCATACCGGGATCAGCAACCGCAAGCGCCTTTTCGTACAACTCGTCTTCGATGGTCACGGTGGTTCTCATGTTTATCCTTGAATAAGGGATGCTGCTTCAATATTGATGCATATTATCATCAAAACAGGCATCAATCTTCTCAAGAATGACCAGATGTCGCTGCCCCTCGATCTGTGGAACATCCAGTGTCACCACATCTGCTACCCGTACATCCCCCGGCAAGCGTGCAATCTCGTCGTGCGGATGAACGCCCTTCATCGCCAACATTCGGCCACCAGACGCGACAAGGTGGGAGGCACCTTTGACAAATTCAGCGAGCTCGGCAAATGCTCGTGAAGTAACAACATCGAAGTTTCGTGTTGGCTGAAAGTTTTCAACTCGTTGACACTCCACGCTCGCGTTGGTTAACCCCAGCTCACCGATGGCCTGTCGGACAAAGGTGGTCTTCTTTTGTAACGAATCCAGCATCACTACTTCCAATGATGGCATGCCGATCGCGACACAAATACCCGGAAGTCCGCCTCCGCAACCAACATCCAATAGTGACTTTGTGTTGGTCAAAAAAGGCAGTAACGAGAGGCTATCGAGGATATGCAGGCCGATCATCCGCTCCGGCTCGCGCACGGCGGTCAGGTTGTAAGTCTTGTTCCACTTCGCGAGCAACGCAACGTAAGCGAGCAGCTTTTCTTGCTGGGCTGCGTCGAGCGTAAGGCCAAGCTGGTCAATCCCCTCAGTCAATGACTGTGCAAGCCAGACCGATGGCGGTTGTAACGATGGCGCTGTTGACATCACGTGCGAATTCACGCGACTTGCTCATCGACTGCTGCCGTCATCTCACCACCGCGAAAACCGCGCTTCAGATACACCAGCAACAACGAAATGGCAGCCGGTGTCATGCCTTGAATGCGGGCCGCTTGGCCAACGGTTTCGGGTTTGTGTTGGTTGAGCTTGAGCTGAACCTCTTTCGACAGCCCACGCACCTTGGCGTAGTCGATATCGGCGGGTAAACGCAGCGACTCTTGCGCGCGATTTTTTTCTACTTCGTCGTTTTGCCGATCGATGTAGCCTTGGTACTTGGCCGCAATCTCGACTTGTTCGGCGACAGCCGGATCGGTTGCACCGCAGGCGCGCAGACCCAGCGGCAACACCATGAGCGCGTCATAACTCACGTTGGGTCGGCGCAATAAATCGAACAGCGAATAATCGCGCTCGATGTCTTGGCCGATCGCGACGGTCATAACCTCTGCGCTGATACGCCCCGGCTGCACCCAAGTAGATTTCAGTCGTTCGGTTTCACGTGCGACTGCCTCGCGCTTGGTTTCAAACGCGGCCCAACGCACATCATCCACTAGCCCCAACCTGCGACCGATTTCAGTCAGCCGCGCGTCGGCATTATCTTCGCGCAACTGCAGGCGATACTCGGCGCGACTGGTGAACATCCGGTAGGGTTCGGTTACCCCGCGGGTGATGAGGTCATCGACCAATACACCAATGTAGGCTTCATCGCGACGCGGGCACCAGCCTTGTTTATCTTGTGCCTGCAGCGCTGCGTTCACACCCGCCAACAACCCTTGTGCCGCGGCTTCTTCGTAACCCGTGGTGCCGTTGATCTGCCCGGCAAAAAACAAACCGGCGATGGCTTTTGTTTCCAGCGTGGCTTTGAGTGCGCGCGGGTCAAAGTAGTCGTATTCAATCGCGTACCCAGGGCGTAGGATATGTGCGTTTTCCAGCCCGGGAATAGATTGCACCAATTTGATTTGTACGTCGAACGGCAGCGAGGTCGAGATACCGTTGGGGTAATACTCGTTGGTGGTAAGCCCTTCCGGCTCAAGAAAAATCTGGTGGCTTGCCTTGTCCGCAAAGCGGTGAATCTTGTCTTCAATGGAAGGGCAATACCGCGGGCCGACACCCTCAATGACGCCGGTGAACATCGGCGAACGATTGAGCCCGGCGCGAATGGCGTCGTGGGTGGCTTCGTTGGTGTGCGTGATCCAGCACGACACTTGGCGCGGATGAAGATCGCGCGAGCCCATGTATGAAAACACCGGGGTCGGTCGGTCGCCTGGCTGTTCTACCATCTTGGAGAAGTCGATGGTGCGCCCGTCAATGCGCGGCGGTGTGCCGGTTTTGAGGCGACCGACCGGCAACTCAAGCTCTCGCAAACGTGTCGCGAGCGAGATTGAAGGCGGATCGCCCGCGCGACCGGCCGAATAGTTCTCAAGGCCGACATGGATTTTTCCGGCGAGGAACGTTCCGGCTGTCAGGACCACTGTTTTGGCGGTGAAGCGAATACCCGCTTGGGTAATTGCGCCCGTGGCGCGGGGTGTTTGGCTGTGCCCCTCGACGATCAAGTCATCGACCGCCTGTTGGAAGAGCCATAGGTTTGGCTGGTTTTCGAGGCGTTTTCGCACCGCCGCGCGGTACAACACTCGATCCGCTTGGGCCCGCGTAGCGCGCACCGCCGGGCCTTTGCTGGCATTTAACGTGCGGAATTGAATGCCCGCCTCGTCGGTCGCAATCGCCATCACACCGCCCAATGCGTCGACTTCTTTGACCAAGTGTCCCTTGCCAATCCCGCCAATGGACGGGTTACATGACATCTGCCCCAACGTTTCAATAGCGTGGGTGAGCAAACACGTGCGTGCGCCGGCCCGCGACGCCGCGAGCGCGGCCTCGGTTCCGGCATGTCCGCCGCCGATCACAAGCACATCAAATTTGGTTGGGAACTCCATGATTTTTGGAGGTTTATTGCAGAAATCTGGGGAGCGCAAGTTTACGGCAACCCCCGCGAAAACGCTACGGTTTTGACGCCACTGTCGCCATGCCCGGGTAACGTGGCAGGCGAATGATCGCAACAAAGCCAGTGAGCAGCCTTCAACGTCATCTTAGGCGGCGATTCGAGCAGCACCAATCCCACCAGCGCCCACACCAACAGCCAAGCTGGGGCGGTTTGGTATAACGGTGTCCGCGCCCACCCGCACGGCACTGACGCATACCAAGCGGCAGCAGCAACGCACTTCGGCCAAGCTTAAACTGTTTCACGTGGAACATTTGGGCTTCTCGCTTCGACCGGAAACGCCCTGCGTTAACTTGGATTCCCGCCCGCGCAGGGATGACACACCCGCAGCCAATGGCGGCGGGCTACGCGCTGACACTTAGACAGATGTGTCACTTGCCAATACAAAACTTGCCAAAGATTTCACCCAATAAGTCGTCTGGTGTGAATTCACCGGTGATGGACGAGAGGGCGTGCTGAGCGAGGCGGAGTTCTTCCGCAAATAGCTCGAATTGTGTGCCGACCAAGTCTGCCGCATCTAGGTGTGTTTTGACCTGCTGTAGCGCGACCAAGTGACGTTGCCGCGCCATAAATACGCCCTCCCCGGTAGGCGTCCAGCCCGCAGTTTTTAATAACCACGCGCGTAGGGCATCCACCCCCTCGCCGGTCGTCGCAGAAAGGGGCATCGATACAACACCGGTTTCGTTGTTCTGGCCAACGTGTGGGTGTTTAAACAAATCAATCTTGTTGTATACCCACGCGATTGGCAGGCCAACTGGAAGTTTTGCGGCGATTTGTGCCTCGGCTGCACTGATCGCCTCCCCCGCCTCACAAATCAACAGGGCTGCACCTGCGGTTTTCACAGCCGCCCATGTGCGCTCCATGCCGATACGCTCCACCACGTCGTCAGTATCGCGCAGCCCTGCGGTATCAATCAGGTGGATGGGTACGCCCTCAAGATGTATCGTCGCACGAACTTGGTCGCGTGTCGTTCCCGCAATCGGCGTCACGATGGCAATGTCGTCACCGGCGAGACAATTCAACAAACTGGATTTGCCGACGTTTGGCCGACCGATCAAGGCAACGGTCAGCCCTTCACGAAGCACCGCACCCTGCTTAGCTTGCCGGGCTAAAGTATCCCAATCTGCCCGTATTTGCTGGAGTTTGGTTTGTTGTACCTGGCGATCCGCCGGCTCGATCTCCTCTTCAGGAAAGTCGATAGAGGCCTCAACGTGCATGCGCAAATCTTTCAGCCGCGCAACCAGCGCATGGACGCGGGCCGAGAACTCTCCAGCAAGCGAACGCGCGGCCGACTTGACCGCCTCAACCGACGCAGCGTCGATCATGTCGGCAACGGCTTCCGCCTCGACAAGGTCAAGTTTGTCGTTTAAATACGCGCGCTCCGTAAATTCCCCGGCCCGCGCCAAACGGCACCCCAACGTCAGGCAGCGCGCCAGCAATGCCTGCATGACGGCAGGCCCGCCATGGCCTTGCAACTCAATCACGTCCTCACCGGTGTAAGATGCGGGCGCTTGAAAATAGAGCGCAATCACCTGATCCAGCGCGTTGCCGCCGCCATCCCGCACCGTCGCTAGCGCCGCCATCCTCGGTCGTAATTCACGCCCAGTCAAACGTTCGGCAAATCCCCTGAGATCGCTTCCAGAGATACGAATGACGCCCACGCCACCCCGCCCGATTGGGGTTGCGATTGCGACGATGGTGTCTGATTTTGCTCGTGTCCTGCTGTGCATAATGACCAATTATGGGCGACCGGATGGTTTCACGTGAAACAATGCAACAAAAAAAGCCGCCCAAATTAGGCGGCTTTTTTGATTATCGGCAGTACGTTAACGCGTACCGGCTGTGGTCTTTGTCGGCGCGGTGCTAAATGTCTTGTTGATGTACCACTGCTGGGCGATGCCCAAAATGTTCTGCATCGTCCAGTAGAGCACTAACCCAGCCGGGAAAAAGAAGAACATGATCGAAAATACGATCGGCAAGATCAACATGACTTTCGCCTGGATCGGGTCCGCTGGTTGTGGGTTAAGTTTGGTCTGTATGAACATCGACGCGCCCATCAATACCGGCAGTACATAGTAAGGGTCGGGCGTCGAAAGATCGGTAATCCAACCCACCCATGGTGCATTGCGCAACTCAACGGCACCGAGTAGAACCCAATACAACGCAATAAAGAACGGTATCTGGATGATGATTGGCAAACAGCCGCCGAGCGGGTTGACCTTTTCCGTCTTGTAGAGCTCCATCATGGCTTGGTTGAGCTTCATCTTGTCATCGCCGTACCGCGCCTTTAGCGCCTCCATCTTTGGCATCAGCGTTTTCATGTGCGCCATCGACTTGCCGGCTTTTTGGTTCAGCGGAAAAAACACCAACTTCAACAGGATGGTGAACGCAATGATGGTCCAGCCCCAGTTGCCGATCATGCTGTTCAAGAAAGAAAGCACAACAAACATCGGGTAGGCCAAGCTCTTTAACCAACCGTAGTCGACAACCAAATCTAGGCCGGGCGACAACTCTTTCAGCTTTTCCTGCTCTTGCGGACCCACGTACAAAGGCATCGTCAGGCTAGCGGACGCGGCAGGCGCGATCACTCCAACCGCAGCAACGGGAATGATGACGCCCGCTGAATACAGGGTATCGGTTACACGTTTTGTAAAGTACTCACGCCCTCCACTACCCTGCGGAAGCCACGCCGATACAAAATAATGCTGGACCATCGCGATCCAGCCGTCGCTAGCCTCTTTGACGTAGTCGGCTTTATTTTTATCAATGTCTGAAAAAGCCACTTTTTGGAATTTCTTTTGTTCGGTATAGACCGCCGGGCCAGTAAAGGTGGCAATCCCAGTAAACGGGTTGCTACCGGAACTCTCGCCCTCGGGTGGATTCGCGTCGCGCAAGAACTGGAAATACGCTTTGGGTGCAATTGGCACACCGCTGTCGTTCTTAATGTCATATCGAACATCAATAACATAGCTGCCGCGTTTGAAGGTGAAAACCTTGTTGACGGTTATCCCAGGGGCATCGTTGTTGGTGAGCACGACCTCGATCTTCTCGTTCCCGCCGAGGTCAAATGTATCTCCGGACGCTACCCACTTGCTTGTATGGTTAGGCAGGCCTTCGCCCAGCAAACCTGATTGAGCGATGAAGTAATGGCCGACTTTTTCCTGCATCAATGCAAACTGGCGGGTGGTGTCCCCGCGGGCAACGTGCTTGAGCAAAACTACACTGCGAATATCACCACTCGATCCATCCAGATCCACCGACAGCTTATCGGTTCGCACCGATATTGACCTAGTTGAGGCTTGTGGTGCCAATGCTGGTGCGCTAATGGCCGCTGGTGTGGCCGCTGTCGATGCTGGCACCCCGACTGCGGATGTCGCCACCGTGCTGGTGGCGGGAGCAACCGCCGGGGCGGGGGTGGTTGAAGCGTTGGTCTGCGCTGCAACGACTGTCGGTGCTTTGGGCACGATTGGCGGGCTATTGTGCTTTTGCCAGGCCTCCCACAGTAGGAGCCCTGAGAACGAAAAAATAATCAGCGCGATGATGCGTTGGGTATCCATGATTAGTGGTTTCAGTTCAATAGGTTAAGGAACGGGGTCGTAGCCACCCGGATGCCAAGGGTGGCACCGAAGCAATCTTCGCGCGGTAAGATAGCTGCCTTTAATCGCTCCGTGGTTGCTCAGCGCTTCGACAGCGTAATGGGAACAGGTGGGGGCAAATCGGCATTGTGTGCCAAAGTAAGGGCTCAATACGTATTGGTACGCACGCACCAAGCACAACAGCAATCGCGCTAACAGGGAGACGCGCGTTGGTTCCGGCGACATCAACTTGCCTCGACGACTTTTTTACTGCGTTGCAGGATTCGGTTGTACAGCCCCTGTGCTGCTGTATGCAGGTGTTGGGTTGCTTGTTTCTGCTTCATGTTACCGGCGATCAGCTTTGGAACGGAAGTCACGGTGACAAGCACTTCAAGCGGAATGTTGCGAAGTTCGTGCCGCCTAAACACTTCGCGCAGGACTCGCTTTGTCCGGTTGCGGTCGACCGCTCTCTTTAGTTGACGCTTTGGCACGGACAGTGCAATACCAGCCAATGACGCGCCGTGACGTATTGTCGCGGCTGACCGAATTGCGGAACGGCTGGTCAGTACAACATCGGCAGCCGAGGCGCTTAGCCGTTGGCCATGGTCGAGCAACAGCTTCACCTCAGCGGAGGCGAGTCGCATAACGCGGGGAAAGCTTTGTGGCTGGATGGGATTTATACAGCCAAACGCGCACGGCCTTTGGCGCGGCGAGCGTTGATAACCTTACGGCCACCTGCGGTTGCCATGCGAACCCGAAAACCGTGGGTCTTTTTGCGGCGTGCTACGGAAGGTTGATAGGTACGTTTCATGGTGTCACTCGTCGATCTACAAGTTGAAGAGAAATACGATATCGGTCATTTTGGTTAGTCATTACTAGTGACCAATCCTGCTTTGGGCTGATTCGCTCCAAAGCCGATCCCGTGATTAATCGGCAGAACCTCGCATTATCTTGTTTTTGTTGATGTTTCGTCAAGCCGTAACGGCGCGTAGCTTGCACCATGGGTTACGGTAGAGCCCGTCCAAAACAAGCGATAGACAGCGCCAACGCCGAAAAATCAAGCACTTTATTTTGTCATTTACCCTGTGGATAACCCG
>JBEILF010000052.1:0-15498 GCA_040379385.1 Burkholderiales bacterium
CAGATCATCCGGCGGTGTGGGGTGAAGGCACCGCTGAGTATGCCCAGCTACAACACGCCATTAACGATGTGGCGATTGCATTGGCGCAGGCCATTGTGCGTGACGGCGAGGGTGCGACAAAATTCATCAGCATTAATGTGAGTGGCGGAAAGACCCGTGCTGAATGTATGAAGGTGGCGAAAGCAATAGGTCATTCGCCGCTTGTAAAAACGGCGTTCTTCGCCTCAGATCCAAACTTGGGGCGCATTCTTGCAGCGGTGGGTTACGCAGGTATTGATGATTTGGACCAGAACAAGCTGACACTGCATCTGGCGGACGTACTCGTCGCAGAACACGGCGGTCGTGCGGCGAGTTATCGTGAGGAGGATGGGGCGCGCGTCATGAAAGAAGCAGAAATCGAAGTCAATGTACATCTTGGTCGCGGTGACGAGAAGGCAACCCTGTGGACCTGTGATTTTTCTTACGATTACGTAAAAATCAACGCCTACTATCGCTCATAACTAGCCAACGTTGCATCGTCATTCCGAGCGCGTGTCTGTTGGTGCTGACGAACCTTAGCCGGTCGCGCCCGGCCGCTTTGGCAGGGAAGATCCTGCGTTGGCCTGGGTTGTTCTGTGGGGATAAAAACAGAAAGTATTCATGTTTTCCAAATTAGAAAAGGTCGCCGCAAAGGTTGAAGCGCTGATTGGCAAGATCGACGCGCTGTTACCGGTTTTGCCGGATAACGATTGGTTGTCAGTTGCGTATCGCTGGCAGCGTATTGACGTTGGCGCGTTTGGCGGTGCGCGTGGTGTGTTGCGTCCGGTACTACAGCCACATCTCATTCGGCTGGATGACTTACACGATATTGACGAGCAGAAACAACGGTTATTGGCCAATACCAAACAGTACGTTGAAGGGAGAACCGCGAACAACGTACTGCTGACTGGTGCCCGCGGAACCGGGAAATCATCATTGGTGAAAGCGATGTTGCACCGCTTCTCGGGCCAGGGGTTGCGATTGATTGAGGTTGATCGGGCGGATTTGATTGATCTGCCTGCCATCGCGGAAATGGTGGCAGCGCGTCCGGAGAAGTTCATCGTTTTCGCTGACGATCTCTCTTTCGAAGTGGGCGACCCAGCTTACAAAGCATTGAAGTCAGTGCTTGACGGTGGAGTGAGCGCGCCAACGGAGAATATGCTGGTTTATGCCACGTCGAACCGACGTCACTTGATGCCGGAACGCTTAAGCGAAAACGCGGAAGCCGTGCATAGCGAAAGTGGTGAGATTCACCCTGGCGAAACCACAGAAGAAAAAATTTCCCTGTCAGAACGTTTTGGTTTGTGGCTGAGTTTCTACCCATTTGATCAAGCGCAGTATCTAGATATCGCACATCACTGGGTCGTTGTTTTGGCGGGTCGGGCGAAGTTTGATGAGGCCGTGTTTCGCAAGGCGGCGTTGTTGTGGGCGTTGGAGCGGGGTGGACGAAGCGGCCGCATCGCATATCAATTCGCACGCGACTTCGCCGGGCAGCTGGTGGTGCAGTCGAAATCAATAAACAAGCCCCATCGTCAACTACGTGTACCACGCGCAGCACCTGCAATGGTGTCGCTCAAACGTGGATCTAGTCCCGCGAAGGCGAAGCGTGCACGCGCAAAAACCTAGTATCTCGATGCTCAATATCACCGACGTTGCGGTTGCTGTCTTCATCAAGCCTGACGGCAGCTTTCTGCTTTCTTCGCGTCCTGACGGCAAGCCCTATGCGGGATATTGGGAATTCCCCGGCGGTAAGATCGAGCCTGGCGAATCTGTGAGCCAAGCCTTGCGCCGGGAATTACTGGAAGAGCTCAACGTTGTTATCGACCAATGTGCGCCGTGGTTTACCTTCATGATGCGCTACGAACACGCGACGGTACGGCTGCACATCTGGCGCGTCACGGCGTGGCAAGACGCGGATCAAGGCTTACCCAATGCCCGAGGCATGCATGGCATGGAAGGGCAGGCATTTGCCTGGCAGTCGAGTGTTGCCGCGCTCAATGTGTCGCCCACCTTGCCCGGCTGTGTGCCGATTTTTCACGCGCTGTCATTACCCACTCGATATGTCGTCACGAATGCAACGGAAGTTGGTTTGGATGTATATCTCCAGCATTTACGGGACTTTTCAGCCAAAAATGCTCAAAAAAGCCCGTCAGGCGGACAGTTTGCCATTCAGGTCCGCGAGAAATCGATGCCCCCCGCCATGCTTACCGCCTTCGCCCGCGAGGTCATCAACCTCGCCCGTGAATATGGTGCGATGGTGTTTGTTAATGCCGACACATCACTTGCGCAGTCGCTCGGTGCCGATGGCGTACAACTGCCCTCCAGCCGGCTTGCGACACTATCGACTCGGCCCGACCTGCCATGGGTCGGTGCATCCGTACACACACACGATGAATTACTGCATGCGGCAGAAATAAAGTGTGACTTTGCTGTGCTGGGTAGCGTCAAGGCCACGCAGTCGCATCCTAACCGGCCGCCACTGGGCTGGGCCGCCTTTGCAGCGCTCGCGCTCGACTCACCCATCCCCATTTTCGCCATCGGCGGCATGCTACCGGGCGGTCTCGCCGAAGCACAACGGCACGGCGCACATGGTATCGCGATGCAGCGACAGGCATTTGCGGATTAAACAAACAACGCCGCGTTGTCTAGAGCACGTATCACTCACATAACGACGCGTAACCATGCATACCACCATCTTTGATACACCCATCGTCAAAACACTGTTACGGTGCTTCTCTGTGCTGTTTCTAAAGGTGACCGGTTGGAAAGTTGAAGGCGCTTTGCCTGCTGGCGTCGACCGGTGTGTGATCATCGCCGCGCCGCATACCAGCAACTGGGATTTGCCGTATATGCTGATGGTAGCGTATCACCGCAGCTTACACGCGTACTGGATGGGCAAGGCGAGTATCTTCCGTTTCCCGTTTCGGCGTGTCATGATGTGGCTCGGCGGTATCCCGGTGAATCGCGAGCAGTCGAACAATCTTGTCGCGGCATCCGTAGACGCGATCACCAATGCTCGCCGTCCGTTGCAATTGGTGGTGCCGCCTGAGGGCACTCGCGGCAAGGTACGGCGGTGGAAGACCGGCTTCTACTACATCGCTCTGGGTGCCAAGGTACCCATCGTCATGGCGTATATGGACTACGAGCGAAAACTGACTGGCATCGGCCCGACGTTGATTCCAACCGGTGACATCGAGGCAGACATGAAGGTGGTCAAGGCCTTTTACGCCCCATTCAAGGGAAAAAATGCGTGGCAGTTTGATACGGAAACCTAGGGCAAAGGGCTAGGTCTAGTGATGAGAGTGGCCTGCGGCCTTTTCCTGCCCCTGCGCAGCAACATCAACCCTAAAGAGTCTTTTGTCAGGCGTTTCAAAGGTGAGTGTTAGCGGGACACTGTCACCCTTGTTGATTGGCTTGTTTACCTTGATCAACATAATGTGAAAACCGCCGGGCTTGAGCGAAATGACTTTGTTGGCCGGGATATCGACCGCCTCAACCGCCCGCATTTGCATCACACCGTCCGTCATCGACATATTGTGTAGCTCGACGTTGGGAGTGAGCGGGGACTCGGCCTTGACCAACTTCAGTGGCTTTGCGGAGCTGATTTGCAGATAAGCCGCAGACACGCTGCCACCGGGTACGGTGGTTTTTGCCCACGCGTCGGAGATTCTTAGTGAAGGCTCGACGGATGATGGTTGTGCCGATGCCAGAACAGGCAGTAACGCCACGAGTGCGCCGAGAAGTATTTGCGAAGTATGCATATTGGTTTCCGAAGTAGGTGAAAACTAAAGCAGTTAGGAGCCGTCAATCGAAGCCGTCAATCGAGCAGCGGTTCAATATCCAAGAACGTTGCCGCCAGTTTAGCCGAAGCCGTCGGCTCGGAGGGTGTCAAACGCGGAACGATGCCAAGGCAAGGCGCGGGCAAAAGGGCGGTGAGCGTGGTAACGTTTTCCGCAAAGCAAGACATGTTGCTGTCGACCGTGTTTGCCACCCAGCCGACAAGACGCAGGCCGCGCGCCGTAATTGCTTCGGCGGTGAGTAGTGCATGGTTCAGGCAGCCCAAACGCATGCCGACGATGAGGATAACTTCGAGCTCAAGCCTTGTTGGCAGGATCGACATCGACTCAGTGGCTGAAAGTGGCACCAAAAATCCACCGACACCCTCAACCAGCACCGTATCGTGTGACCTGCTTAACGCGCTGTACGCGGTACGAATAGCCGCAAAATCGACCACGCGATGTTCATGGGTGGCGGCGATGTGAGGCGCGATTGGCTCTCGGAAGCAATAGGGATTTACCAGAGAAGTACCCAGCGGTTTGCCATAGGCCGCTATCAACGCATGAACATCTTCGTTCGCGCTCACACCGTCTTGTTCAATCCTGCCTGCCGCGATCGGTTTCATCGGCACGGCGTTGATGCCGCGGTCCCGCAGCGCCACAAGCAATCCGCAAGTGACGAATGTTTTACCGACTTCGGTGTCTGTTCCGGTGACAAAAAAGCGCTTCATGATCGTTGCACCCTCCGTTTGAATTCAGCAAGCGGGATCGTATGTTTCCCATCAACGGGTTTACGTTTTGAAAACTGAGGCTTCCAAGCATGGCCGTATACAACTTCATAGGTGGCAGGCAGTTTGCCGTCCGTACGAAAGTGTTCATAGGCGGCGACAAGCGCCTGCCAGCGCCCCTTGCCCATTAATCCGCTGTTGCGGTCCGGCAGCACATTGTGCGCGCCGATACCCTTGAGCTCACGGAGCAAGGTTTTTAACTCGCTATAGGTGACGGTGATTGTCTCCTGATCCATCACCGGGTCGGAGAAACCCGCAGCGAGCAACATGTCACCAACATCGTGCATATCCACAAACGTATTTACGTGAGGTTTGTCATCCACCTGCTGAAATGCCTCACGCAACTCACTTAGGGTGTCCGGACCAAAGCTGGTGAACATGAAGAGTCCGTTGGCCTTGAGTACGCGCATCGCCTCGCCAGATACTTTCTCCACGTCGCACCACTGCAGCGCAAGGTTGGAGACAACAAAATCCATACTCTCGTCGGCAAGCGGAATCTGTTCGGCGTTCGCGCAAACAAAACTTGTCGATGCGCGTTTTCCGAACATGCGCGCGATTCGCGTCGGTTGTGGAATTTGAAGTTGTGCATACCGGCACATGCCAACGGCGAGATCCAACGCCACAACTGCGGACTGCGGAAAATATCCGGACAGTTTTTTTGTCACATAACCGGTGCCACATCCAAGCTCAAGAATACGCTCAGCAGCGAGCTTGATGTAATCAAGCCGCTCAAACAATCTATCGCCAATCTCACGTTGCAGATAGGCATTTTCATCATACGAAGTCGCCGCTTGGTCAAAAGAACGGCGAATCTCGCGTGACAGCGGCAAGACGGGGCGTCGGGCATTTTGCATTGCGCACCAATCATTCAGCAAAAAAGGAAAACACGTGACCGAGGAACGACTGCCGATGCGACAAAAATGGGGCGTGAGCGGCGTGTTGGATCAGGCAGTAGGTGCTATTCGGCAGAGTGTCGGCGAGCCACTGCGCGGATGCGGCAGAGGTCAGTGCGTCGTGATCACCCTGTATCACCAACGATGGCTGTCGAATTGTTGGTACCAGCCCGCGAATATCGCTTACCTTGAGGATTTCGAGCGCCGCTGCAAGGCTTGCGACATCAGGTGCGCCATGTGCTTCAACGGCTTCATACAGGCTGCGAACCAGGTTGCGCATCTCGGCTTGCGCAGTCGGCCCGCTGAGAGCCTGCAAAGCAAGAAAGTTGCGGATGGTCGCCGCGTAATTGGTGCCGAGACGCGTCGCAAATGCGGCCAGTACCTCCGCTTTCTTGCCCTGGGGCCAATCTGCAGACTGGGTAAAGCGCGGCGTGCAGCAAATTGTCGCCAGACGGTTTACGCGGGCAGGATACTTAGCGGCAATTGTGAGTGCGGTATGGCCGCCTAACGACCAACCCATCAGATGCCCCTGATCAGGCATCGCGCGGGCAACTGCTTCTGCAAATGCATCCATGGTCGTGACTGGCGCGCCGTGGGAGCGACCGTGTCCAGGAAGATCGATGATGTGCAGCGTGTAACAAGCGGAAAGGGCGTCACGTACGCCGTTCCAGACGGCACCGTTGAGTCCCCAGCCGTGCAGCAACGTCAGGTTCGGTGCCGATGGTGTCGGGCTTGCAACGACTTCAACAAAAACGCTCATGGTTTGTTGGGTTGCCCCATCAGCGTGACCTCGATATCAGTGATGGCGGTAATCAAATCAAATACATCGTCGGCGACATGGTTCGACGATAACGAAACACGTAACCGTGAAGTGCCCCGCGGCACGGTCGGCGGACGAATCGCGGGAACGAGAAAATGACGCTCACGCAGCAACTCCGCAAACTGCAGGGTGGTGGTGTTGTCGCCGATGATAATTGGCTGTATGGCGGTTTGTGAAAACGGCATCTTGGCAAATTGTAATTTCAGTGAGTCGCTGAAGAAGTCGATCAGCGTACGCAAATGGCGTCGGCGCTCGTGGTCCTCGCCCATGAGGTCCAGCGCGGCGATACACCCTGCGGCAATGGCGGGTGGGGTGGCGGTGCTAAACAGATAAGTACGGGCGGACTGCATGATCCAGTCGATGATGTCTTCGTTGGCGGCGACAAATGCGCCGTACCCACCCATCGCTTTGCCGAGTGTCGCCATGTAGACGATCCGAACGTTAGCCGGCTTTTTCTCGGTGCCGATCAAGTTGAGGTGCTCAAGCACACCGCGACCGCGATAACCGAGTACGCCGAAGCCGTGTGCGTCGTCCAGCACCAACAACGCGTCGTATTCTTCAGCCAGTTCTAGCAACTCGGGTACGGGCGCAACGTCGCCGTCCATACTAAATACTGCATCGGTAGCAATGATAATCCGTGCACCTTTTGCGCCACCAACGCGCCAATCGGCCAACATCGCGCGGAGTTTGGCCACATCGTTGTGCGGATAGCGTTTTACCGTGGCGCGTGAGAGCTGCGCGCCATCATTCAGGCAGGCATGGTTGAGTTTGTCAGCGAAGATGACATCACCACGACCGGCGAGTGACGACAGGATACCCAGATTGGCGGCGTATCCCGAACCAAACAGCAACGCCTTTGGCATGCCGACATGTTTGGCGAGGCGTTCCTCGAGTTCCTCATGTGGTGCCATGTGCCCTGTCACCATATGTGAGGCACCCGCACCAAGGCCGTATTTTTTCAGTGCGCGCATGGTGGCTTCTACCACCCGCGGATGGTTGGCTAACCCCAAGTAGTCGTTGCTGGCAAAGGACAACACCCGCTGGCCGTCGATCACCATTGATGCATCGTGTGCGCTCGATACCAGCCGACGCGCACGCAGCTGGTCGGCTTGCGCAAGCTCGGAGAGGTGGGCGGAGAAATCGTAGGCAGACATTTAGCGGGAGCTGTCGGCGTGATCTAGTGCTGATCGCGCTACGGAGACGCGGCCTCGATCAAAGTGGTGTGATGCCCAGCTTAGAAAAGAGTGCACGATCACGTTCGACGTCGGGATTACCCGTGGTCAGCAACTTCTCTCCATAAAAAATGGAGTTGGCACCGGCGAGAAAACAAAGCGCTTGAGTTGCTTCGTTCATCTCCTGGCGGCCGGCTGACAATCGAACGAAACTTGCCGGCATGGTGATACGCGCCGCCGCGATGGTGCGGACGAACTCCGTCCAGTGGATGGCGCGTTCACCGGCCAACTGATCGTGCAGTGGTGTGCCTTCGACCTGTACGAGGTAATTGATGGGCACGGACTCTGGCGGTGGATCGAGGCTGGCCAGTTGTGCAATCAACCCGGCGCGTTCGGTGCGCGATTCCCCCATGCCAACAATGCCACCGCAACAGACGTTGATGCCCGCTCCGCGCACGCGGTCGAGGGTGTCCAGCCGATCTTGGTACTCACGCGTGGTCACGATATCGCCATATTTTTCCGGCGCTGTGTCGAGGTTGTGGTTGTAGTAATCTAGGCCTGCCGCCTTGAGTTGTTCTGCCTGTCCGTCTTTCAACATGCCCAGCGTACAGCACGTTTCGAGTCCGAGCGCCTTCACTTTCTGCACCATTTCCAAGACTGGATCGAGGTCGCGCTGTTTGGGTCCGCGCCAGGCGGCACCCATGCAAAATCTTGATGCGCCATTTTGCTTGGCAAGTTTTGCGGTGCTGACAACGGTCGCAACGTCGAGAATCGCCTCGTTTTCGACCCCCGTCTGATATCGTGCCGCTTGCGGACAATAACCGCAATCCTCAGAACATCCGCCGGTCTTGATTGAAAGCAGTGTGGACAGTTGTATCTTGTTGGCGGCGTGATATTCACGATGCACCGATTGCGCGCGGAACATCAGGTCATTGAACGGCAGCGCAAATAGTGCTTCAACTTCTGCCACCGACCAGTTTTGTGTTTGCCAGCGTCGACTTAAATGAACCGCCTGCATTTGCGGCGATTCCGCCTTCGTCGTTGCTAGGTTCGGTGGGGTCGATGCAGCTTGGGGCGCGATAGGGCTCATAGTATTTTTTGTGCGGTTTCGGGCCGCAGGCAATCAAAGTGCAAGCGCGCTTTCGGCGCAGCGAGATGTTGGCAAAAAGAGTGTCTGCGAGGCTAAACTTTAACTATGAAGAACGACGCACAATATGTCAATTCACGACCGGGACGATTGCGACAATTGCCTATTTTTTGCACTACAGTTTCTCACATCGGTAGATTTGCCTTGGACGTGACGTACTAGCTTATGTCAATTGTCTCATCACGTTTGTTTGACCGCCCCAGGCTATCGGATATCGATCAAGCTTGTGCGTTGTGTGAAGCCACCAACCAAAGTGCGGTGTGTAGCGCGTGCGCCGACAGCTTGGGGCGCTCGCAGCGTGCATTTGTATGTGTGAATTGTGCGCTCCCTGGTGGGTCTCACGAGGTCTGCGGAAAGTGTTTGTCCGACCCCCCACACTTCGACTCCACAGTGGCCGCCTTCCACTATCAGTATCCGCTCGACAAACTGGTGCAGTCGTTAAAGTTCGGTGCAGATTTGAAGTTAGTGCGGTTCTTCAGTAACGCTATTGCCGAGGCGGTGCTCTCGTCAGCTGGGGAAAATTGTGCTTTCCCGGAGATTGTTATTGCCCTGCCATTGTCCAATCAACGCCTCAAGGAGCGCGGCTTCAACCAGGCGGCGTTGTTGGCCGCGGGGGTGGCGAAACAACTAAAGCTGCCGGTCGCGCATGGCGCAATGTTACGTATTCGCGAAACCCCGCCGCAATCCGGGCTCAACCGTGAAGCCCGTATCAAGAATATTCGTGGTGCCTTTGCGTGTGATTCCAGCCTTGTGGGCAAAAGTGTGGCGATCATAGATGACGTGATGACCACAGGAGCAACCCTATCCGAGGCAGCCCGCACGCTCAAAAATGCTGGTGCGGCGCGGGTCGAGGCTTGGGTGCTGGCGCGGGCTGTTTTGCAGCGAAGCTGATGGTTGAAGTCGTGCTCGTCTCGCCGGAGATTCCGCCCAATACCGGCAATGTTATTCGCCTGTGTGCGAATACCGGTGCCAAGCTGCATCTGGTGCATCCGTTAGGCTTTGTCTGGGACGATAAACGTGTACGACGCGCAGGGCTTGACTACCACGAACTAGCAAACGTGACCCATCACCTTGACTGGAGCGAGTGTATGGCAGCCCTCGCGGGACGCCGCCTCGTCGCGATCGAAACGGGCAAGGGCACACAACTCGACCAGTTTGCCTTTCGGCAAGATGACGTACTGGTGTTTGGACAAGAGACGGCAGGGCTATCGACGCAACTGCTTTCCAGCTTCCCGCCAAGCCAACGAGTGACGTTGCCCATGATGCCCGGCAACCGCAGTCTGAATCTTTCAAACTCGGTTGCCGTCACCGTGTACGAGGCGTGGCGTCAGTTGGGCTATCAAGGCAGCGTGATACGGTAGGCCACTTGCTTTGCCGGGTGTTTTGCTCGCCCCTGCATCGAACCCGCAACGGCAGCGACTAGATAATGGCAATACGCTTCGACGCGGGTACCTGTTTCTTAGGCAGGACCAATGTCAACAGCCCGTTAGCGTACTTCGCCTCCACATTGGTGTCGTCAATTTCTTGGGCAACGACAAAACTGCGTGACGACTTGCCAAACACCCGCTCGGAATGTACCACACGCTCGACCTCGCCAGTCAATGGCTCCCGCTTGACTTCCGCTTCAATAGAAACCTCATTTATTTCCACATTGACGTGGATATCCTCTTTTTGAACACCAGCCAGCACGGCGGTCACGCGGTAGGCTTTGTCGTCTTCCGCAACATCGATTTTGATGCGCGACTCCCCCACTGTTGCGTGGCCAAAAATACCCGCGAATAGATCATCGGTCGAAGGGCGAAGGCGGGTGTTCAAATTGTGTAGCCGAACGAAGGCATTCATTATGGTCTCCTAAAGATAAAAATGCAGTTTGTGGCACCAGCCGGATTGGACAGCCGGCAAGTGCTTTGACAATCCATAAGTAGTTGCAACCATTAAAACTACAAGCGTCCTCTGCATGTAAATTAGAAAAAAATTTGCCTCATTTCTTGTGTACATTGGGTCTTGCATACGGCGCGGTTGCCCCCATAACGACGGGCCGGAAGTTTTGGCCTCCATGCAGAGCACGAAGCCAACCGTAGCGTAACTTTTCCTATAGATCGAGGCAGACTGCGCCGGTATGATGCCCTTGTGCTGAATGCAACTGCGGGATGCGTAGCCAGCTCTTAAGTCGAATGGGTAGCACTTGTAGTTGGGGGATGACGCATTCTCGTCGGCTGCAATTGGTTATGTTTAATCAGTACCTTCGGCATTGAAGACGCTGAACAGAAATAGGTAACGCTCCACGGAGTAGTCGGTTACCCAATTTTCAGGCGACCCATAGGCCTTCGCGCTTGCTTGTCGCTCGGGACGATTGTTTTTCTGCCGACCAGCGTCAGCATCAGTGTTGCATCAGCTTTGTGGCGAGGCACCGTTGTTGCCGCTTGGGGTTTTTCAACATCGTCGCAGCATAAAATCTCAAGTGCATTCACTGCGTCCTGTTTGCTTTTGGCGGTGACGACGCCTAGCCTGAACATTTCATGGGGGCGCGTTCGAAAGCGGGCGAGTAGGTTAACAGGCGAGCGATTTTTTGCCTGACCGAACAGAGCATCGCGGGCTATGCTTCGGCAGCAAGGCGCAACATTGCCGTCCAATCGCCCGCCAGCGAACCTGCAGCGCGCATCCACAGCAAGCGAGAGACGAGCCTAATTGGTTTGCCAATCGTTGGCAATCGCCCACAGGCAACCTCCTTCTAAACAACCGGCGACCCATGAAATATTCGGCCTAGGCGTTGCGCAGCAGAGCCTTGGTTTGGCAACAGCCAGTCTATGGTCGTTGCCGTGTTAGGATTTGCCCGCGTCTCGCCAGCCTGGCGATACGGGCGGCGGTGTTGATGGCGTCACCCGAAAAATCCTGAGCCCGTTCCTGTGCAGGGCCGAAGTGAAATCCAATCTTGATGGTGAGCCTAAAATCATCCCTGCTTGGCAACGCGTCGACCGCGAGCTGCATGCCGCGAGCAGTCTTGCATGCCAGCTGTTGGGAATACCAACATGACTTCGTCACCAATTTTTTGATGACCTTTCCCTGTCACTTAACCACCACACGCGCGAGCCGGTTGAGGCAACAATCGATCACGTAGGCAGCGGCTTTGTCACCAAACAACTCGTAGATCGAGGTGCTGTCGGCAAGGTCGGCGTGCAGGGTCGCCCGCTGTTTGTAAACAAGAGTCGTCAACTTGCGCGCCGGCAAGTTGGTGCGACACTACGGATACAAATCGTGTCAAACGGCAAATCAATGAAACTTCCCATTCGGCGGGCATCTCCAAAGGAAACTGCTTCAAAACCCATGTGGAATAAGGACTTTGGCATTTTACAGAACGTAGCGTGCGAGGTCCTCGCTTTTCGCGAGTGCGCCCAGTTTCTCGTCAACGTACGCCGGGGTGATGGTGAAAGCGGGCTGTTTGGCATCTGCGTCATAGCTGACATCCTCAAGCAGTTTTTCCATCACCGTGTAGAGTCGCCGGGCACCGATGTTCTCCGTCTTTTCGTTTACCACAAATGCGATTTCGGCAAGGCGGCGCACGGTATCCGGTGGAAACGTCAGTGAGACGTTCTCAGTGCCGAGCAACGCCTGATATTGTTTGGTCAGGCAGGCGTCGGTGTTGGTGAGAATCGCTTCAAAGTCTTCGACCGACAACGATTGCAACTCCACGCGAATCGGTAGACGTCCCTGCAGTTCCGGAATCAGATCTGACGGCTTGGCCAAATGAAATGCGCCTGAGGCGATAAATAGAATGTGGTCGGTCTTCACCATCCCGTACTTGGTGGAAATAGTGGTACCTTCCACTAGTGGCAGTAAATCGCGTTGCACACCTTGGCGTGAAACATCCGCACCGTGCATCTCGGAGCGTGTCGCAATCTTGTCGATCTCGTCGAGGAATACGATGCCGTTCTGCTCGACGTTCTTCAGCGCTTCAATTTTGGTCTCGTCGTCATTCACCAGTTTAATCGCTTCCTCGTCAGTGAGAAGGCGCAGCGCTTCTTTTACCGTAACCTTGCGCGGTTTCTTGCGGCCGGAGCCCATGTCCTTAAACATGCCTTGGAGCTGCTGGGTCAAATCCTCCATGCCGGGCGGGCCAAAGATTTCCATCGTAGCGGGCGTGACGGAGAGTTCGATTTCTATCTCACGATCATCGAGCTTGCCCTCGCGCAACATCTTGCGGAATTTCTGGCGGGTTTGGTTATCGCTTGCCGCAGTGTCTTCATCGGCGGGCTTGCCGTAGAAATCAAAGCTCCTCGCTTGCGGCAGCAACACATCGAGAACCTGTTGTTCGGCGTTGTCGCTGGCTAAATGGCGCATCTTTTGTGAAGCTGCTTCGCGCGCCTGTTTGATGGCAGTCTCGACTAAGTCACGAATGATGGTATCGACATCGCGACCGACATAGCCGACCTCGGTGAATTTTGTCGCTTCGACCTTGATGAAGGGCGCATTCGCGAGTTTCGCCAGTCGGCGAGCGATCTCGGTTTTGCCCACACCGGTCGGCCCGATCATCAGAATATTCTTTGGCGTGATTTCGGTGCGTAGCGGTTCATCGACCTGACTGCGGCGCCAGCGGTTGCGCAGTGCAATTGCCACTGCACGTTTGGCAGCCGCCTGGCCGA
Organism: Burkholderiales bacterium; assembly: GCA_040379385.1. Lineage (GTDB taxonomy): Bacteria > Pseudomonadota > Gammaproteobacteria > Burkholderiales > Usitatibacteraceae > UKL13-2. The sequence goes on from JBEILF010000052.1 coordinate 13,255, forward strand.
CGATGTACTTGTCGAGTTCGGTGACAATTTCCTTTGGTGTCATCATCCCAGTGTCTCGATAGTATGAGATTGATTGGTATAAATGCACAGGTCTCCGGCAATGGTCAGCGCCTTCTTGACGATGTCAGCCGGCGCTAGTTCGGTGTTTTGTAACAAGGCTAGTGCTGCCGCCTGGGCGTAAGGGCCACCGGAGCCGATCGCCAATAAGCCATGTTCCGGCTCAAGAACGTCACCGTTACCCGTGATAATCAGAGACAACTCTGAGTCTGCGACCGTCAACATCGCTTCTAGTCGACGCAGCACACGATCAGTACGCCATTCTTTTGTCAGCTCAATAGCTGAGCGCATCAAGTTGCCCTGATGCTTTTCGAGTTTGGCTTCGAAGCGTTCAAACAATGTGAATGCGTCTGCAGTCGCACCAGCAAAGCCGGCGAGGATCTGGTCTTTGTAAATCCGGCGCGCTTTACGTGCGCTTGCCTTCACCACAATATTGCCAAGCGTGACTTGTCCGTCGCTGCCCATTGCGACCTGTTTGCCGCGTCGTACAGAAACGATGGTGGTGCCATGGTACTGCTCGGGCATTGGGGACATTTTGATCGGTATGTAAGTGGGGAAAAAATGCGGGTTTATGGAGGATTGCGCTGATAACCAAGCCGATTTATTGAGTACGTGAACGGCGCTGTCTATCAGACTAAAGATCGGGCAAAAAATCGCCGACCGCGCGGCGACGAGCTCGTTGAGTTCGCGGCACGCCGACGCAAAACAGACCAGAAACAGACATTGCTGTCTGGGCCAAGACTATCTTGGCGGATTTGTTGGGGGGAATGGGCAGCCACAGGAATCGACTTTTGAACAACCGGGGTGTTATTGCTTCACCGCCTCGGCATTGGTCAGACGATAGAACAGCTGTGTATCGCTCACCAACTCGAAACGCCCAGTTACGATAATCGGCTCCCACTGGTTATACTCGACCGGAACCTTGGCGACGACTTCGACGAGTGAATCTGGTCCCTGGTAGACGCAGTAGGGACAGTGGGATGGCAAGGGCGAAAGCAGGAAGTGCTTTTGCCGGGCAGAGGTCGAAAGCGGCATGACGAAGCCGTAAAGCTTGACCTCTTTTTTGTCGAGCTCCTGTATGCGCGGCCCGAACTCCGGCAGCATTTGTGGGGCAGCCGTTTTCGCGCCTTTGGCTTTGACCTCGACAAGCTTTACTTGGCGCAGTAGCTGCCATGGAACTGTTCCAGCAGGCAGCGGATCCTTACCAATAAATCCGAACAGTTGTTCGTCTGGAATTTTGCCCGGTAGGTTGCCGACCTGTGGGCTGGGTTGCGCTTGCCCGGTGGGCATCACAAGACCCAGCACGATTACGGCAAGCAACGAAAAAAAATGCGTTGACATTCGTTTGCAGTCGACCGCATTAGCGTGGGAAAAACGGGGTCTTAACAGGTTCATTTCAACTTATCTCCTGCGCAACATGTTGCGCCAACATCTTCTGCTAACGAGAAAGCAAATTATGGTTTATTTTGCCGCGAGCAATTCCGGCGTGGCGTCGCGATAGGCGCGCCAAGCCGGCATCAACGATGCTACCAGCGCCAACAACAGCGCGCCGCCGATAATTGACCATTCTTGCGTGATCCATACGCGCCCGCCGATTGCCACTCGCTGGGACGCCGCAAAGGTCTGTCCGATCCACTCTGCGGCGGCATGTCCCATCGTGACGCCAAGTATAACGCCCAGAATTCCAAGGATTGCGCCTTGTAGCATGGTCGAAAGCACGACGACCATCGGCGAAGCACCGAGGACCCGTAGCAGCGCCAAGTCCGCACGACGTTCATCGAGTGCATTCATGAGCCCGATGAAGATGCCGAGGCCAGCACATACCATCATGACGACGGCGAACCCTTTGAGTGTGTTGACCCCCACACCAACCAGTTGGAACAGTCGCGCACTTTCGAGTGCCGGTGAAGCCGCCTGCATGGCAGAGCTGGCGTTGACAGTACGTGGAAAACTCATCGCAGCCAGCGGCGTGGCGTATTGAATCAAATACGCGGTAACTTCACGTTTTTCATCTTCGCCGTGTTCATGGTCATCAACCTTTCCGGCGGGTGTTGGCTTCGCGTCGTGCGCATGGTCATGCTTGTTGCCGGGTTTGTCGCCATGTTGAGGCTTCGCGTCGTGCGCATGGTCATGCTTGTTGCCGGGTTTGTCGCCATGTTGAGGCTTCGCGTCGTGCGCATGGTCATG
>JBEILF010000053.1:0-15135 GCA_040379385.1 Burkholderiales bacterium
ATAAGGCGATCCGCCGCGACGGTACGCAAAAAAATGTCGTCGATACCATGCAAACGCGTGAAGAACTCTACGAAGTCATCAATTACCACGCCTACGAGCGGTCGCTCGACAAGCTCTTTGCCGCGAAAAAGTAATGTCCGATCACAGCCCAATCAAGAATGTTCGTAGCTTGGTGCTGCGGACGTTCGCGTCGCCGGTCGAAATTCGCACGCAGCGCGTCCTGCTGCGTCAGTGGAAAGATAGCGACTTGGACCGGTGGGCGGCGATGAATGCAGACGCGGAGGTGCGCAAATACTTTCCCAAGTTATTGGACCGCGCCGAGGCGGACGACGAAGCTAGCCGCATTCGCGGCAACATTGCGCAGCGCGGCTGGGGGATGTGGGCCATCGAGATTCCCGGCGTTCACGCGTTCGCCGGTTTTGTCGGACTGAGCCTTCCCGCATTGGAAGCGGCGTGGATGCCCGCCGTCGAAATTGGTTGGCGACTTTCACGCGATGCGTGGCACAAAGGCTACGCCACCGAGGCGGCGGTCGCGGCAATGAACTTCGCATTTGACGAACTCGACTTACCCGAAGTCGTCGCGATGTCTGTGCCGACAAATACGCCTTCGCACCAAGTCATGCAACGGCTCGGCATGACGCATGACCCCTCGGCCGATTTTGACCATCCACGCGTACCCGCCGACTGGCCGCTCAAGACGCACATCTTGCATCGCATTTCACCGGCAACATGGAAGGCGCGGCGTTCAACATGATCTCTTCGTTTGATCACGTACAGGTTTCAATTGAACCCGGTCGGCTCGACGAGGCACTCGCGTTTTATGTCGATTTCCTCGGCTTCGTCCGCGTGCCGAAGCCCGCCGACATGCGCCAGAGCGGTGCCTGGCTGACGTCGGGCACCGTCAATTTGCATCTCGGCGAGGACATCAATGCCGGTGTCGCGTTCACGCCATCGCCGCACGCGCATCCCGCCATGCGTGTTGATAACTTCGAGGCGTTGTTCGCGCAGGCCGAAACAAAAGGATTCAAAGCCCGCATCGACAAAGGCCCCGCAGGGTTCAAGCGCGGCTCGATTTGGGACCCGTTTGGTAATCGCATCGAATTGATGCAAAAACTGTAAGGAGCAGCAATGTCTGACGTTTCTGGCAACACCGTCGCCGCAAGCGCGGCACCCAAAGTCAAAAAATCCGTCGCGCTGTCCGGCGTGGTTGCCGGTAATACCGCCATCTGCACGGTTGGACTCACCGGCAATGATTTGCACTATCGCGGTTACGATATTCTTGATGTCGCCAACACCTGCGAATTTGAAGAGATTGCGCATCTTTTGGTACACGGCAAGCTGCCGAATGTGGCCGAACTCGCTGCCTACAAAACAAAACTGAAATCAATGCGTGGCATTCCGATGGCGGTGCAAGATGTACTCGAATGCCTCCCCGCATCAACACACCCGATGGACGTATTGCGCACCGCCTGCTCCGTGCTTGGCTGTACCTTGCCAGAGAAAGACGACCACAACATTCAAGGCGCGCGCGACATCGCCGACCGCATGATGGCCTCGTTTGGTGGGATGCTGCTGTACTGGTATCACTTTGCGGTCAACGGCAAGCGCATCGACGTCGAAACCGATGATGACTCCATTGGCGGCCACTTCCTGCACTTGTTGCACGGCAAGCCGCCCTCACGCGAGTGGGTTCGCGCGATGCACACCTCGCTTGTTTTGTACGCCGAGCATGAATTCAATGCATCAACATTCACCGCGCGTGTGGTGGCGGGCACCATGTCCGATATGCACTCTGCGATCACGGCCGCCATCGGTGCGCTGCGTGGGCCCAAGCACGGTGGCGCAAACGAAGCTGCATTTGACATCCAGTCGCGCTATGACAATCCTGACGAAGCGGAAGCCGATATCGTCAAACGTGTCGCGGAAAAGCAAGTCATCATCGGTTTCGGCCATCCGGTCTACACCGTGTCCGATCCGCGCAACGTGGTCATTAAGGAAGTGGCGCGTAGTTTGTCGAAGCAAACCGGCAATATGAAGCTCTTCGATATCGCCGAGCGGCTTGAGACCGTCATGTGGCGCGAGAAAAAAATGTTCCCGAACCTTGATTGGTTCAGCGCCTGCTCATATCACATGATGGGTGTGCCGACCTCGATGTTCACGCCACTATTCATCATCAGCCGCACATCCGGCTGGGCGGCACACGTGATTGAGCAGCGTATCGACAACAAGATCATTCGACCGAGTGCGAACTACGTCGGGCCGGACGACATGAAGTTTGTGCCGCTGAAAGATCGCAAGTAGTCAATCGACATCACATGAACCTCGTCTTGATCAAGCTACTCGTATCGGCGGCGATCATCGCCGCGGCGAGCGAACTTGCAAAGCGGGTTCCCGCGCTGGCGGCTCTGATTGTATCGCTACCGCTGATATCGGTTGTTGTGATGATCTGGATGCAAGTTGAAACCCAGGACGCAGCAAAAATTGCCAGCCATGCAGAGGCAACGTTTTGGTACGTGCTCCCATCAATGCCGATGTTTCTCATCCTGCCGGCCATGCTGCGTGGCGGTATGAATTTCTGGCTAGCCCTCGCCGCGTGTTGCAGCATTACGGCGCTGCTGTATCTCGCCACCATCCAGCTCGCGGCGCGTTTTGGCGTATCGCTCTAGCACCATTCCCTGTCAATTGCCTGCATTACCCAGAACAACATGAACACCGCACATCGCAAACCGCTACATTTTACTCACGCCGGCTCCGCACTCGAATACTTCGACGTTCATGGCGCGGTTGATGCCATCAAACCCGGTGCATTTGCCAGGCTGCCCTATACCGCACGGGTTCACGCAGAAAACATTTTGCGCAAAGCCGACCCATCGATTATCGACGAATGCTTGAAGCAAATCATTGAGGTCAAGCGCGAGCGTGATTTCCCTTGGTTTCCCGCACGCGTGGTGTGCCACGACATCTTGGGACAGACTGCGCTGGTGGATCTGGCTGGGCTGCGTGACGCCATCGCCGATCAAGGAGGCGACCCGGCGAAGGTCAATCCAGTTGTGCCGGTGCAGTTGATTGTCGATCACTCACTCGCGGTTGAGTGCGGCGGATTCGACCCGGATGCATTCGAGAAGAATCGCGCGATTGAAGATCGTCGCAACGAAGACCGATTCCATTTCATCGAGTGGACCAAGAACGCGTTCAACAATGTTGACGTGATCCCTGCGGGCAACGGCATCATGCACCAGATTAATCTGGAAAAGATGTCACCGGTGATTCACGCGCAAAACGGCGTTGCGTTTCCCGATACCTGTATTGGCACCGATAGCCACACGCCGCACGTCGATGCGCTCGGTGTGATTGCCGTTGGTGTCGGTGGTCTTGAGGCTGAAAACGTCATGCTTGGCCGCGCATCGTGGATGCGCCTGCCCGAAATTGTCGGCGTACACTTGACCGGCAAACGCCAACCCGGCATTACCGCGACCGATATTGTTCTCGCGCTGACCGAGTTCTTGCGCAAGTCAAAAGTGGTTGGCGCATATTTGGAGTTCTACGGCGACGGTGCCGCCTCGCTCACGCTCGGTGACCGTGCGACGATTTCCAACATGGCGCCGGAGTATGGTGCAACCGCCGCCCTGTTTGCCATTGATCAGCAAACCATCGATTACCTCAAGCTCACCGGGCGCGACGAGCAACAGGTGAAGTTGGTCGAAACCTATGCGCGTGTCGCGGGCCTGTGGTCTGGCGCTGACCAAAATACCCTCAAAGATGTGGTATACGAACGCGTGTTGTCGTTTGACCTCTCCACTGTGGTGCGAACCATGGCGGGCCCGTCGAATCCACACGCGCGTGTATCGACCACTGACCTTGCCAGCAAAGGCATTGCAGCACCTTGGACAGAAAATCCCGGCCAAATACCGGATGGTGCGGTGATCATTGCGGCGATAACTTCTTGTACAAATACCAGCAATCCCCGCAACGTCATCGCAGCGGGCTTGCTGGCCCGAAACGCCAACCGCGCGGGGCTGACGCGCAAGCCGTGGGTGAAGTCCTCCCTCGCCCCCGGATCGAAAACGGTTGCACTGTATTTGGACGAAGCGGGTCTGATGCCGGAGTTAGAGAAACTTGGATTTGGCATCGTCGCCTTCGCTTGCACCACGTGCAATGGCATGTCCGGCGCGCTCGACCCCGCGATCCAAAAGGAAATCATCGACCGTGATTTGTATGCAACGGCTGTTCTATCGGGCAACCGCAATTTCGACGGACGTATTCACCCCTACGCCAAACAAGCCTTCCTCGCCTCGCCGCCGTTGGTCGTCGCCTACGCCATCGCCGGGACGATCCGCTTTGACATCGAGCGCGATGCCTTTGGCCTAGACCAGAACGGCAAGCCAATCACGCTCAAAGACCTCTGGCCGAGTGATGACGAAATCGATGCCATTGTCGCCAGGGCGGTGAAGCCTGAGCAGTTCCGCAAGGTGTACATACCGATGTTCGAGGGTCGTACAAGTTCCGCTGCCAAAGTCACGCCGCTCTACGATTGGCGCCCACAAAGCACCTACATTCGTCGTCCACCGTATTGGGACACCACTGGCGAAGGTGCGATTGGAGGCGAACGTACATTGAGAGGGATGCGGCCGCTCGCACTGCTCGGTGACAACATCACCACGGATCATTTGTCGCCATCGAATGCCATCATGGCTAACAGCGCGGCGGGCGAGTATCTCGCCAAAATGGGTTTGCCCGAAGAAGACTTCAACTCTTACGCGACCCATCGCGGCGACCACCTCACCGCGCAACGCGCGACGTTTGCCAACCCAACGTTGATGAACGAAATGGTCGTCGTCGATGGAAAGGTAAAGAAAGGATCCTTGGCGCGCATTGAGCCAGAGGGCAGGGTCACACGTATGTGGGAGGCGATTGAGACCTACATGCAGCGCAAACAGCCGCTCATCATCATCGCTGGTGCCGACTACGGCCAAGGCTCTTCGCGCGACTGGGCGGCAAAGGGCGTGAGGCTGGCGGGTGTCGAGGCCATCGTCGCAGAAGGCTTCGAGCGCATTCATCGCACCAACCTCATCGGTATGGGAGTATTGCCTCTGGAGTTTTTGCCTGGCACCAATCGCCTCACGCTGAAACTCGACGGCACGGAAGTCTATGACGTGCTAGGCGAGCGCACTCCGCGCACCATGCTTACATTGGTCATTACACGCAAGAACGGCGAACGGGTTGAAGTGCCGGTAACGTGCCGTCTGGATACGGCCGAAGAGGTGTCCGTGTATGAGGCGGGCGGCGTATTGCAACGGTTTGCCAAGGACTTCTTGGCATCAGCGAAGGCGGCATAACGATGTCTCGCGTTCCGCAAATAAAAATTCCCGCAACCTACATGCGCGGTGGCACATCTAAAGGCGTCTTCTTCAAACTTACCGATTTGCCTCAGGCAGCGCAAGCGCCGGGCGAGGCGCGCGATGCATTGTTACTTCGTGTCATCGGCTCGCCAGACCCTTATGGCAAACAAATCGACGGCTTGGGTAACGGCACCTCCAGCACGAGCAAGACCGTCATCTTGTCCAAGAGCAATCGCCCCGACCACGACGTTGACTATTTGTTTGGGCAGGTGGCGATCGACAAACCGTTTGTTGACTGGAGCGGAAATTGTGGCAACCTCAGCGCGGCGGTCGGGCCGTTTGCGCTGGCCAATGGTTTGGTCGATGCATCGCGCATCCCGCAAAATGGCATCGCCATTGTGCGCATCTGGCAGGCTAATATTCAGAAGACCATTATCTCTCATGTGCCGATCACCAACGGCGAAGTGCAAGAGACGGGCGACTTCGAACTTGACGGCGTGACCTTCCCCGCTGCGGAAGTACAACTTGAATTCATGGATCCGGCCGCAGAAGAGGAAGGTGAAAGTGACAAAAAAGCGGCGGGCGCAATGTTTCCGACCGGTAATGTCATCGACACGCTGGATGTCCCCGGTGTTGGATCATTGCGCGCGACGATGATCAACGCGGGCATTCCCACCATCTTTGTTGAGGCTGACGCCATCGGCTACCAAGGTACGGAGTTACAGGACCACATCAACGGCGACGCAAAAGCGTTAGCCATGTTCGAAACCATTCGCGCTCATGGCGCGATGCGGATGGGACTGATCAAACAATTAGACGAAGCCGTAAAACGCCAGCACACGCCAAAAGTTGCTTACGTCGCGAGGCCAACAGACTACCTCGCATCTAGCGGCAAACAAATTGCCAAGAACGAGATTGATTTGCTGGTGCGCGCGATGTCGATGGGCAAGTTGCATCACGCGATGATGGGAACGGCCGCCGTCGCCATCGGCACAGCCGCAGCGATTCCCGGCACACTGGTCAACCTCGCTGCGGGCGGCGGGGCACTCAGCGCTGTTCGCTTTGGGCATCCATCGGGCACATTACGCGTGGGTGCCGAGGCCGCGCAGGTCAATGGCGAGTGGGTGGTTAAAAAAGCAGTGATGAGCCGCAGCGCGCGCGTGCTGATGGAGGGGTTTGTACGGGTGCCGGGCGAAGCGCTTTAATCCGCCAAACTGGCCATTCGGCGGGAATTTTCAAGCCTTTTCGGCTGGAAATGGGCGAAAATAGGCGGTAGATCAAACCGGCACTTCACCCCGCCTGCTCTGCTCCACAGCGCGCACGATCCTGCCTCTCCCCCATCTCCGCATATTGCTCTCTGATGCCAAGCAAGCCAAAAAATCACAGGCCTGATCGCCTCGGTATTCGACAGGTGATGAATCAAATCCGCGAAACGTTTGGCAACGCAGTCATTGCACGCGCCATCGGTATCGAACGTGATAAACATGACATCTTGTGGCTGTGGGCGAAACAAACACATGATGATGAGTGGTGTGTTCGCGGCGAAGTCCAGGGCACGGCCGATGAACCCTATCAGACCAGTATCGAACTTGCAGCTAACTTGGGTGACGGCGAGTTCTATGTGATCGATTCTGAGTGCACCTGCCCGGTGCAGAACAACTGCAAACACGCTGCCGCGCTAGTGTTGCGCTGGGTCGGCAGTTGGAAATCTGCGGACGATGGCCCAGAGTTTGCGTCGATTACCGCGATCGACACCAGGCAGCCAGGTTTTGTGAAGCCCGCGTCGCAGTCCAGCATAGGTGCAGTGACGGGTGGCAAAGGCAACGCGACTGATGCCCGCAAAGCAACCGATACGACGGCGCGAAACCCATTAAATGGAGTGGAGAGCGCTAGGCCGACCACGCAAAAGACGGGCCTACCCGCACCGTTGGCATCTTGGCTTGAGACGACGATTCGACGAGATGCCGGGGGAGGTGGGGGCAGCACGGTTCCATCCGCCAAGAAAAAGCCTTCTCCCACCGCGCGTAAGCCTTGTATCTTCTACCTGCTGACCGATGATGGCGTGTTACACGCGCTGCGTGGACGGCGGCGTCCCGACGGCAGTGAACCCGAGTTGACGGGTGAATACGCCACGACCACCTGGCTTGGCACCGGGCGCGATCTGCCGAGTTATGCCGATGAAAATGATGTCGCTGTCCTCACGTTAATCGACGCGAGACCTGACTACGTCTATGGCAGTTTATCGACGCCAATCAACGGCGTACAGGGATATCAACTGCTGCAAATGGCGCAGCAAACCGGCCGCTTGTATGCACTACGCCGCAGTTCGCTCGCGGCGGCGTTATCTAGATCCGCACATCCTTCGGAACGCAGCCTGCTCGATGCGCTGGTAATCGGCGAACCACGAGCCGCCTCGCTGACGTGGCGCGCCAATGATGGCGATCCGGCGAAACAGGTGCGGCTTGCGGCCAGTATCGAAGGCATACCCGTGGTACTGATTGCCAGCGATCCGCCTTATGCGCTTGATCTGCCGCAGCACCGATTGGTGCCGGTGAGTATTGCGATCAGTACGCCGACATTGATGCGCCTCACCGCCCTGCCAGCGATCAAGCCCGACGACGACTTGGCTTGGGCCTACGTGCGCGACGCCATTGAAGCCCTACCCGATGCCGTAAACGTGCCGCCCTTGCCGACGGCCAGTGCGACACGTCTGGTTGTACCCAAAGCCGTGCTAAGTTTTGTGCTGGTTGAATACAATATGGCACGCGGCTGGGGACGCAAAGCAACTGTAGAACCGCACATCTTTCCCGCCGTACAACTACTATTCGACTACGACGGCGAACGTCGCCCCGCTGAGGTACAGGGCTTTAGTACTGCGGTAGAAGTTCAAAAATTGGGCAACTTAGTACAGGCCACGCGGTTGCGCAACGTACGCGCTGAAAGCGAGTGGCAGCGCAGGCTACCAACACAATTGCTGCGCGCCCTACAGGTGGAGTACAGCATTGCGCACGCCGCGCTCGACGGCAATCTGACCTCACAATCGTTATGGATGCTACCGTCCCACGATTGGGCGGGCAAAGGAAGCGAAGTGTTGGCAGACGCGCAGGCCGCAGGTTTTCAGATCGAGATTGACTCATCGTTTCCGCTAACGCTCGAAGACATTCCCACGGCGGAGCTGGAGCTTTCCGCCGCGCCGGAGAGTGGCTGGTATCGCATCGCACTTGGCGTTAATGTCAATGGTGAGCGCGTAGATTTGGCACCAGCACTAGCGAAGCTGATCGGCGCGCAACACGACCAAGAGGCATGGCTCGCGGCGCTGTCGAGTGTGCCGACCGTGTTGTTGTCAGTGCCGCCGAAAAAGGGCAAACACGCAGCACTCGTGGTACGGCTGCCAGGAGAACGCGTGCACGCCCTACTGGCACCGGTGTTTGACTGGTTCAGGGGCGGTGAGCTGACCCCAATCTCTGCATTGCAGGCAGCGCTGGCGGTCGATCTGCCGCCTGCGGCAGTGCGCTACCTCGGTCGCGACAATCCACGCTGGCTGAATATGCGGGCGGCCATTGCCGAAGGTGCCATGATCACCGCCACCAAACCACATCCGGCGTTTCGGGCAAGCTTGCGCCCCTATCAATTACACGGCCTCGCATGGTTGAGCCACTTGCGCGCGTTATCAATGGCTGGCGTGTTGGCCGATGACATGGGGCTCGGCAAAACCGTGCAGACGCTCGCGTTCTTGCACCAGCGTGCACAGTCAGCGTCAGCCAACCGCAGGCCAAGCTTAATTGTCGCGCCGACCTCGGTCACGGTGAATTGGTTAGCCGAAATCCGCCGCTTCGCGCCAACCCTTCGCGTTATCTCTCACTACGGCGCGTCGCGTCTACTCGATGATGCTGCCATGGCGAATACGGATCTGGTGTTAACTAGCTATCCGATTCTGCAGCGCGATGAAAAGCGCCTCAGCGAAATTAAATGGGATGTAGTGGTGTTTGATGAGGCGCAAACCATCAAGAATGCCAAGGCCAAAACCTATCAAGCGGCGCAGTCGTTGTCCGCCGAACTGCGGCTCGCGCTAACCGGTACGCCAATGGAAAATCATCTCGGCGAATTGTGGGCGCTGTTTAATCTGCTGCTACCCGGTTTGCTCGGTGATTTAGAAAGCTTTAACCGTGTGTTTCGCCATCCGATTGAACAGCGTGCAGCGACCGAGCAGATGCAAAAGTTACGCGCTCGCATACGGCCATTTATGCTCCGCCGCACGCGCGAACAAGTGCTCGCGGATTTGCCGGAAAAAACCGAATACACCCGCTGGATTGAGCTACAGCCGCTGCAAGCCGATTTGTACGAGAGTCTGCGTACCGCGATTCACGACGACATCCGCAAAGTGATCGACAAAAAAGGCTTAAAACAAAGCACCATTCATATCCTCGATGCGCTGCTCAAGCTGCGCCAGGTTTGTTGCGATCCACGCTTGGTGAATTTACCTTCGGCGAACAAACGCTTCAGCGGTGCTGGGTCGGCGAAACTCGAATGGCTGATGGGACACATGCCGGAATTGCTCGAGGAGGGTCGGCAAATTCTCGTGTTCTCGCAATTCACCAGTATGTTGGCGCTGATCGCCGAGGGGCTAACCGCACAGGGTATTGAATTTGTCACGTTGACCGGCGAGACCGTCGACCGCGAAACGCCGATTAACCAGTTTCAGTCTGGTGCCGTACGGGTATTTTTGTTGAGCCTTAAAGCCGGCGGCGTTGGCCTGAACCTCACCGCTGCAGATACTGTCATTCACTATGACCCTTGGTGGAATCCAGCGGTGGAAGCGCAAGCCACTGCCCGCGCGCACCGCATCGGCCAAACCAAGCCAGTATTTGTGACCCGTCTTGTGACGCAAGGTACGCTGGAGGAGCGCATGATGACGCTGTTGGCACGCAAACGCGAGTTAGCCGCGGCATTGCTCGAAGGCGGGGGTAGCGCACTGACAGGCATCACGCTAGCCGATGTGGAGTCGCTGTTGGCACCGCTGAATTCATTGGCAGCAACACCATTCCAGCCGCAGTAACGCGATAGGCAAAGGTTGATCACGCTACACAAACGAGGCTATCAACAGCCTGCCGAGGTGGGGACCAGTTAAATAGCAGGTGGGACTGAACGCGTCAGTAACGCCCGCAATGCGCGTTGCGACCGACAGACGTTTCCATCCTACGTATTCGGCAATTGACAACACAGTCTCACACGGCAACTTCAGGAATCGCAGGCCAATTCTGAAATTTTGTTGAGCGCTTCCGTAAATGCTGTGGGTAACTTTCAGCGTTGCATGTTACTTCCTTTACAGTCGCGGTAGGACTGTGGCGTTTGTGCGGGCTGACGCCTAACCTGAACATTTCGTCGGGGCGCGTTCGAAAGCGGACGAGTAGGTGAACAGGCGAGCGATTTTTTGCCTGACCGACCACAGCATAGCGGGCTATGCTTCGGCAGCAAGGCGCAAAATTGCCGTCTAATCGCCCGGGAGCGAACCTGCCGCCCGCATCCACAGCAAAACAGCAACGAGCCTAACTGGTTTGCCAATCGCCCAGAGGTAACCTCCTTCTAAGCAACCGGCGACACCTGAAATATTCAGGCTAAGCTCAGGGATGGGTCACGCAGCGGTCGATGCGCTGCAGGCGGTTGTTGGGCAGCAGTTGTCAACCATTACAACGCGGAGGTCAACCGGTTGTCTCGTCAAGCGCCTGCCTCAGGGACTGCAACACCTGCGCGATGTCATCTTCGGTCGTCATCCAGTTGCAGATCGACATACGGAGCACCACATGGCCTTTCCACGTTGTTGTGCCCAACCAGCACCTACCCTCCGCCTGCATCTTAGCAGCAATTGCGCGGTGCAACCCATCGCCATCATCGACCGCCGTAGAGCCGAGTCGAACGAGAACCTGATTCAACACCACATCGTTGAGTACCTGCGCACCGGGGATCTGTGTGACTTCACGAGCGAAACACCGAGCCAGCATGCAACACCGCTCAACGAGTGCTTGGACGCCGGGGCGTCCCAACTCACGCAACACCGCATAGACCACGAAGGCTCTCGCTCGTCGGGAATTCTCCGGAACCCAACTTGATCCATCGCGCCTACCTTCTGATTCCTCACCTGCATAAGCGCAGCGGTTTGTCTTGAGGCCGCGATGTTGCGCTGGATTCTTCACGATTACAATGCCGGAGTCATAAGGAACATTGAGCCACTTGTGCGCGTCGGTCGCCCATGAATCGGCAAGCTCCATCCCTCTCAGGTGGGTCCTCAGTTTTGGTGAGACCGCCGCCCACAACCCAAACGCGCCGTCGACGTGGAGCCACGCGTTCTCCGCGCGTACAAGTTCGGCAATAGCTTCTATCGATTCGAACGCGCCAGAGTTCACATTGCCCGCCTGAACTGAGACGATCATGGGCTGTCCGGAGGCGCGCCGAATCTCCGCTTCGAGTGTGTGCAGGTGCATCCGCCCCTGCGAATCCGAAGGGATCTCGCGTATCTGGGCGGAACCGACCCCCATCATATTCAGCGCCGAACGGATCGTCGCATGGCCGCAATCGCTCATGAATACCGTGATGGGCGTAGCGCCGAATAGACCACGCGAGTTCAGATCCCATCCAGCACGCTCGAGAACGGCGTTCCTGGCAGTCGCGAGAGCGGTGAAGTTTGCCATCTGACAGCCCGTCACGAACCCTACGGATGACTGCGCGGGAAGCCCCAGCAACTCCACGATCCATCGCGCGGCGATGACTTCTGCTGCGGCAGCCGCCGGCGAGGTAGTGTAGGCCTGAGCGTTCTGGTCCCAGACCGAGGTAAGCCAATCGGCCATCAGGCTAGCGGGTGTGGCTCCGCCCACCACGAACCCGAAGTACCGTGGTCCGGCACTGGCGACCAACCCGCCCTCAACATCGTTCACCAATTCCCGGATCACTAGCTCAGCAGGTGAGCTGTGTTCCGGGAGCGGTCGGTCCAAGACGCGAATCATTTCTTCCGCAGTAGCTGCACCGCAAACGCGGCGGGTTGCCAAGGATGCAAGGAAGTCAGCCGCCTGGTTTGCTACGGAGTGAAGACTGGATCGCAGTGTTGCATCACTTGCAGGATTCATCTACCAAACCTCTTAGTTCTTCTACCTAACATTGGAATTCAGCGGACGGCAAAAGCAAAGCTTTTGATGATCCGCTAGAAAGGCATGTTAGCGTATTACACATGCACGCCAAAGAATTGGTGCGGAGAGGAGGAATCGAATCCCCTACGTTTTCTCTTGGCAAGCAGCACAAATTCATGAACGTTAATGTCTCGTTTGGTAGGAATTTTCTCTCAGCAGAGACTCCGCAGGAACGCAATTGCGCACCAAACACATGGCACTATCGAACTAAAGACAGCGTTTGAGTCTTTCATAAACACCTCCGGAGCGATTGCAATAAAGCCAAAGATAGAAGCGAAGACTTCCAACCCAAACGAGACCGCGACGTTCACTTCAATGTGTACTTGCACCTCCACACCTGTTAGGCGGTGCCATTCGATGCAGGCGATGTTGTTGGCTGCCTAGCCTGAACATTTCATGTCGGCGCATTCAAAGGCGAGCGAGTGGGCGATTGGGCGAGCGATTTTTTGCCTGACCGACCACAGCATAGCGGGCTATGCTTCGGTAGGAAGGCGCAAAATTGCCATCCAATCGCCCGCGAGCGAACCTGCAGCCCGCCCCACAGCACAAGAGACCCCCACATTTGTTTTCATCGTGTGCGGTCCGCCACTGCGGACTACGCCGCCTAACGTTCAAGCTAGGCTCCCGGGGAAGGATGCGGCATAGCGGGTCGCATCGAGCGACGTGTTAGACGTCACTGCCGCAGGTAGGGCAAGATGTTTCGCATCGCATTGGCGACATACGCTTCCTTCTCACCTACCGGCGCGACATAGTGAAGGGCGGAGGAGGCAGCCTCTGTGCCCTCGGTACGCGCGATGATCCAGGCCGCGAGGTACGGTGAAGCGAAGCAGCCGCCGGCGGTTGCGACGTTGCCCCGCGCGAAGAACGGCTGGTTCAGAACCTCAACGCCAGCCTCTTGAACCCAGGGCCTCGTGGTTAAGTCAGTGCAGGCGGGCACACCACTGACCAAGCCGAGCTTCGCCAGAACCAAAGTGCCCGAGCATTGTGCAGCGATAAGCTGCTTCTTCGGGTCCAGCCTGACACGCGCTAACAGCTCTGGGGCTTCGAGTACCTGCCGCGTCTTGATCCCGCTCCCGATGATGACCGCGTCGGCAGATGCCGCGTCTTCGAGACACGACTGGGCCATAACGGTGACACCGTTCATGGAGGTCACGGTCGGTTCAGGGCAGCAGAGCGTGACCCGCCATTCAGGCTTCTTGATTCGGTTCAGGACGCCAAGGGCGATGAGCGAGTCGAGTTCATTGAAGCCTTGGAATGTGAGGATGGCGATATGCATGCG
This sequence comes from Burkholderiales bacterium, assembly GCA_040379385.1. GTDB lineage: Bacteria > Pseudomonadota > Gammaproteobacteria > Burkholderiales > Usitatibacteraceae > UKL13-2. The sequence continues at coordinate 13,797 of JBEILF010000053.1, forward strand.
AGTTGTGCCTCTACGGGTGATATGTGACGTCTAACGTTTGAGCCGAGCCGACCGTGGAGGCAAGGCACCCTGGCTGGAGCGGGTCGGCTCCAGCGAAGGGTTAGGTTGCGGACTAGAACTGCACATGATTCGTGGAATTACCATCAACGTACCAGTTGGCACCAGCCACAAAGCTTGCTGAAGGGCTAGAGATGAAAGCAACTACCCGTGCGATCTCTTCTGGCGTGGCAAGGCGTCCAAGTGGGTTCCGTTGAACAACTGTCTTGAAATTTTCAGGGTTGTTCTTGCGTTCTTGATCCCAAAGGCCACCCTCGAAAAGCGTATCTCCAGGAGACACGGTATTCACTCGAACGGATGGCAGTAGGCGTGAGGCCAGTGACTTCATGTAGTGAGCCATTGCAGCCTTGCTGGCACCATACGAAGCGGAATGCGGCGCGGCTAACGAGCCTGCCTTCGAGCCAATATATGTAATTGCACCGTGCGACGACTTTAGTAGTACCGGTATTGCAGCTTCGGTTGCATCGACGGTGGCTTCGACATCAGTACGGAGTGAGCACCTCCAGTCGGTGCTTATCGCACTAACGTTGGGAATGAAGATGTCAAATGGACCAAGCGCTTCAATCCACTTCGCGAAGTTTTCGCGTTCTGTAACGTCTTTGGACGTCGCTTCAACTTTTCCAGGCAGATCAGCTAAAGCAAGAAGTGTCTTGTCAATCTGCTCTTGACCACGAGCGCAGAATGAAACACGACAGCCTTCAGCTGCCAATGCACGAACTACCGCAGCGCCTATCCCAGATGAGCCACCAGTTACGATTGCATGAAGGCCGTCGAGTTGAAGATTCAATTGAGCAACCTAACGCTGGAGCTAAGCGGCCACATCAATCGCGAAGCGATTGATTGGTCCGCTTGAGTGACTAGTTAGGCGGATTTTTCGCATAGGAAAGCACCGGGCAACCACTACAGCTTCATGGCTGTTACCTCAATCTCGAACTTGAGCTCAGCATATGCAAGTCCAGAGACCTCGAGGTAGGTAGCCGCAGGACGAATGGAACCGAATCGCTTGCCAAATTGAGGAGCAAGAGTGTCATGCATGCCTGACTCCGTAACGTAATACGTGACCCGAACAACGTCCTTCATGTCGAAGCCGGACTCCTTCAGAACACGCTCTACCGTCGAGAATGCATTCTCAATCTGACTCTGGATGTCGTCCGGTATCGACTTCGTGACCGGATCTGACCCGGTGACACCTGCACAAAAGCACCAGTTGCCCATCACAACGGCACGACTGTATCCAACGATCTCCTCGAGCGGAGATCCAAACGAAACGTTCCTACGCATA
>JBEILF010000054.1:0-15036 GCA_040379385.1 Burkholderiales bacterium
GGATCGGTGAGACCGTTACTTTGTACCACCTTGGCCGTACATTACAGGCGGAGGTCGTCAAAACGCCGTTCTTTGACCCGAAAGGGGAGCGACTTGAAGGCTGAAAATCTTAACGTGTCGTCGCGACTTCAACTAAGTGGAGTCGCGCAACTGCTGCCGCGTGCCACTGACAATTGCCAGGTTTCCATTGTTGAACCGCAGCGAGTGATCTCCATTCGTTATTTGCCTGATCGTGAGAATGCAGTGCAGAAGGTTTTGGCAGACGCAAATGCGCTACAAGTTCCTGCGGCGGGCCATTTCGAAGGAAATGATCCATTCCTTTTATGGCGTAGCCCGACCGAATATCTACTGATTACATCCTCGGATAAGATTGCCGATGATTCTCTGGCAGCGTTACCAGTAGCCCAAGACGCGCTTGCCTACGCGGTAGATCTATCGGCAGGGTACTTAGTCGTTGAACTACAAGGCAAAGGAATCGCGGATGTATTGCCGCGCCTGCTGGACGCTAGCGCAATTCCGCAAAACCCAGGTCGGTGCACCCGCGCCCGCTTGGCAGAAATTGCGGTGATCGCAGTGAGATTAGCGGACGACCGAGTTTGGTTAGTCGCTGACCGGGCCAATGATCGCTATTTGCTGCAATGGGTTTCCTACGCGGTGCAGGCCACGGTCCCACGAACATGAAGACGACCATCATTACATCAGGGGCAAACGCGGTTTACGCGATGTCTACTGGAGTTAGACCAAGCCGGTGCTGAGTCGCCCTTAATTGTTAACTGCAACGGTTGCCAAAATACTGACAGCATGGGTTTGAACAGCCTTTTTGCATGCGGTCAGGAATTCATTTGGTTAGTGGTGCCTAACGCAGGCCACAGCCCGAAGCGCAGGTGTAGTGGCGTTGGGTCAGGGTCATGACCTGCAAAACTGCGAAAGGCCTCTTCCGCAGGCACGCGATGGCCGACGCTTAGGATTTGATCGATCCAGGCTTTGGAAGTCGCCGCGTCGTAGATCCCGTCTGGCGATTCTTCGAACGTTCTGACCGCGTCGGCTGCCATCACATCGGCCCATAGATACGAGTAGAGGCCAGCGGCATAAGCGCCGACGAAGATGTGGAAGTTATGTGTGATGCGCATGATCACGTCCCATGCTTCGGGCATGCCTAATTCAATCAGCGTGTCGTTCTCCACCTTCACCGGGTCAATTTGCGTACCGCCGCCGTCGGCCATCAAGTGTAAGCGCAGGTCAACGATGGCGGGCAGTAGATAATCCGGATTGAGGCTGAAAATACGGTCGTATTTGAGTCCTTGTTCGATACGGTTGAGCAATTCATTGGGCATCGGCTCGCCCGTCAGGTAATGGCGCGCGAAGCGATGCAGCAACTCGGCGTCGCGCAACCAACGCTCATTGATTAGCGCAGGCAGCTCGACGAAGTCCCACGCCACATGCTGACTGCCTAGAGACGCATAAGCCGACGTGCAATGCAGCATATGCAACGCATGGCCAAACTCGTGGAAGAATACATTGGCATACTCCCAAGGAAGCAGAGCAGGCTGGCTGGCTGACGGCACTGGAAAGGTGGAATAGATTGCGGCGATCGGCGGCACGCGTCCACGAAAATTCTCTGCCTCACGGTACTGCATCTGATATGAACCGTGGCCTTTACCTTGACGGTTGAAGAGATCAAAGTAGAGAATCCCAACAAGCTCAGAGCCGCGATTGACTGCATACACGCGCACGCTGGGATGTATCAATGGAGCATCGGTAATCGGCGTGAAGCTGAGGCCATGCACCCGACCTGCGGCCCAGAACATTGCCTGCAATACGCTTTCCATTGGGAAGTACGCTTTGACGGCGTCGCTATCCAAACCAAAGCGTTGCCGCCGCAATTTTTCGGCGTAAAACTGGCGATCCCAAGGTGCGAGCGGCGCACACGCGGAACACTCGTCAGCGTTTTGGTCAGCAATAGCTTGGTAGTCCGCAATCTGGGCGTACGCTACTGGCTTAACGCTGGCCCAAGTTTGCTCCAATAGCGATAGCGCGGTTTGCGGCGTACGCGCCATCCGGTCGGACAGCGCCAGATGGGCATAGCTCGGATAGCCCATCAGCCGCGCAAGTTCTCCGCGCAATAGCAAGATCTCCTGCGCAATGGGCTTATTGTCGTTGGCACCTGGGTTGTCGCCGCGATTGGTCCACATGCGCCAAACTTGCTCACGTAGGTCGCGTCTGGTCGCCAACGTCAGAAAAGGCCATACTGCGCCACGCGCATTGGGAATAGCCCAGATGCCGGGTCGGCTCATATCTGCCGCCGCTGCTGCGGCCGCTTGACGCAGCCCATCGGGCAGACCGTCCAGCCCCGAGTCGTCCTCAATAAATACCGCTTGGCTGCCCGCCTCCTCGATCAAGTTCTGGTTGTATTGCGAGGATAACGCGGCCAGCCGTATGTTGATCTCAGCCAGCCGAGCCTTGGCGGCAGGCGCAAGGTCGGCACCATGCCGCCGCATACGTTTTATTAGCACCGCCACTAGCCGCCGCTTTTCGTCCGTGAGCCGTGCTAATTCGTCGCTGTTCCACACAGCGTTTAGCCGGGCAAACAAACGCTCGTCATGCGCTATCTCATCTTCTAGCGCAGCCACCAGGGGCGGCACCCTTTGCGCGACTGTCGACATGTCGCCAAGACTTTGGCTGTTGGCATACACTCGGAACACACACAGCACGCGCGACAAGGCGCGACCCGAATCTTCCAGTGCTTCCGCGGTGTTCGCAAAAGTGGGTGGCGCAATGTTTGAGGCGATGGAATTAACTTCACCTCTCTTCAATTCAATCGCAGCGCGTATGGCTTCTTCCAACGCAGCGACATCGACGTTTCCCAAGGGCGGTAAGCCGCCATGCGGGCCGGCCCACGGCGAAAGCAGTGATCGCGCTTTGTCTGAGAGTGTAACGGTCATCGAAGGGCCTCTTTAGCCCAGCGCTTGATCGAGAAACGCACGCACGGGAGAGACCACCAATTCGGGTGCCATGCAAACGCCATGACCATGACCTAGCACCTCGTGTACAGTCCAGCCTTGCTTGACTAGCGCCACACGCTGCTCGCGGATGATCGAGGCAATGCGAATGGGAACTCCTGCTTCGACCAAGTCCCCATCGCCCCCGAAAAAAACCATCTTGGGACAACCGATACGTGCGACGGCAATCGCCTCTGGCCAAGTCAGCATACTGGCGTAGTAAGTCTCCCACTGTCGGTATTGTTCTTTCGATCGAAGCACTTTCAGAGACGAGGGCTCGGGGTTCGCCTGCTTCAAACGCGTGGCTTGCAGGATGCCTTCATATGGCGCGCCCAGTGGTGGCCAGCCCCCCAGAACGAGTGCGCTGAGTCGGTCTGCGCGATCCGCAAGTTGCAATCCCACTGCGGCACCCCAAGAGTAGCCCCAGTAAGCGAATCTATCGAAACCTGCCGCAGTGGCAACAGTTAGAAAATCTTGGCATACGCGATCTACGGTGAGATTTTCTGGTTGAATGTCTCGGCTGCCACCGATGCTTGGATAGTCGACCAGCAGAACGCGATAGCGATCAGTCAAACGGCCAAGATACCCGTCCAGTACCCCTTGTAACCCCGACCCGAAAATCTGCGTGAATGACGCCATCAAGGGCAAGCCAATGAGTAGCGGTTCACCCTCGCCGTACACTTCATAAAACACGCCGCTGGCCGAGTCAAGCGGCATTTGCAGTTTCACTCTGCTGCTCGCGATGCAGCCAGTCGCTAACCAAGTCGTCCAACACTGGCAGGGTCACAGCACCCGCAGTCATCACTGCCGTGTGAAAACGACGGTGTTGAAAGCGAGGACCAAGAACATTCTCGGCGCGCCTGCGCAGTTCACGGAGCTTTAGATTGCCAATCTGGTATCCCAGTGCCTGCCCTGGTAGCGCTGCATAGCGGTCGACTTCGCCTTCAATGGTCTCGCGCGACAGCGTCAGCCGCTCAGTCATGTAAGCCACAGCTTGCTCCCGGCACCAGCCCTTTGCATGGATACCGGTATCGACCACCAGTCGCACAGCACGCCACATCTCCATTTCGAGTCTACCGTAGTGTTCGTGCGGCGTGGTATACACCCCCATCTCGACACCAAGTGTTTCACAGTACAGCGCCCAGCCTTCGACACACGCGGTGTACTTGACTGCACCATAGCGGCGGAAGGCAGGGATATCGGTCTGTTCATTTAGCAATGCAAGGTGCATCAGATGGCCAGGCCAGGCTTCGTGCACGACCAGCGCGGGGTGTAGATAAGTCGGTGCCTTCGATGGCAGGCCACTGATCCAGAAAACACCTGCCGTTGAGCCGTCCGCTGGGCTAGGCTGCGCGTAAGCCGGTGGCATGCGAGTAGAGACGGCTTCGGGCATACTCTGGACGCCATAGGTGATGCGCGGGATCGTTCCAAAGAACTCTGGGATACGTCGGTCAACACGTTTGCACAGTGCCTCAACACTTTGCCGCAAGGCATCAGCCGAAGGCGCGACGAATTGCGGGTCAGTCGCGAGGAAGGCGCGGTAGCCGGCAAGGTTACCGTTAAATCCGGCGTCTGCCGCGACTGCAGCAATCTCGGCGTCGATGCGTTCGACTTCGGCCAAGCCCAGCGCGTGTACTTCGTCAGGTTCGATTGCAGTGCTCGTGAAGTGGCGTACCCATACACGATAGTAATCTGCCCCTTTGGGACCGTCGACGCAACTCAACATCTCGCGTGCTCCGCGCGCGAGCAAGCCATCGAGGAAGTTCACCCAAGTCTGTAAAGCCGGCATCAAGGTTTCGCGGACCAGCGCGAGCGCGCGTGCACCTTGCTCTTGCACCACGGGCTGCATGGCGGCAGAAGAACGTTTGAAGGGCGACAACCAAGCCGAGCTCTCTGGTGCGGCGGCTAAAATGCCTCGCGTATTGCCAGCGGCCGCCTCTACCACGACACGCGGATAGCGATAGCCGCACGCATATCCAATTTCTATGTTGGCCTGCACATCAAGCAGGTAACCCGGCAAAGTGCTCAGGCGGTCGACATATCGCTTGGCCGTCACGCCATCGCTTACGCTGGCGGAGTTTGCCCAGAACATGGCGGTGAAGTCCGGGCCGGCTGGAAAGAGCCAAGGGCGCAAATGCGAGTCCACTTTGTGCTGGGCGCGAAGGCCGACGAGTTCTCGTTGCAGCAAGGCCAGTGTCCCTTTTTCTTGTGCCGCCAACGTCCTGGCATCAATCTGTTCCACTTCGCCCAATAGCTCGGAGGCTCGTTGATCACGTCGCGCATGGTCCTGAGCAGACTCGCGAAATAGCACCGCGTCGGGCAGCTCCACACCAGCTAGCGCGGCTGACAAAGGAAGTTCATAGCACTCAAATTCCCAATAGCGCTCTGCCAGCCTTGCCAGACGCTGCGATGGGCTGTCCTTGATCGTCATCCCGCTCTTTCCTGTGGTGGCGTCTCGACTGCGCAAATCAATTCCCGCATTACGCCAATCGTCCAGTCCGGAATTTCATACACAAAATTATGCCCCGACCCCTTCGGAGCGACCACACGGCGCGATCGTGAGGATGTTGCGAGGTAGCGCTCACGGGTCGCCGCAAAGAAGTGGAACATGCGTTGCGCATTTGCCGCATCGCCGTGCTGGGCTTCGGGTAGGGCGGCGATGTCACCATCTGCGTCGTCCCGCGGGCCTACCAACCAAACCGGCAGATCACCGAGATCGCGGTCGTATACAACAGTGTCCCAGGCCACTTCGGCCACGCCTTCAGGACTCAGCTCGCGGTATATCGACGCTTGCGCAAAAAAGTGGCCGGCGTTGGCTTCCACATTGCGCACTTCCGCAGCTTCAGCACCCAACACGGCACGGGTGGCATCGATAACCTTTGCATAGACCGGGTTCAGACGTGCCTTGGCTTCGGCACGTTTTGCCAGATCTAGGCCAAATAGCTGCGCCATGCCGCCCAGCCACGCTGAACGGCGCATCTCCTTGAGGGCGCTCAAGCGTGGTCCGAAGACGATAGTCTCGAGCGGGGTTGGGTCGAGCAGCACGAGTGTGTGCACGAGGTCCGGTCGGCGGCGCGCAATGTTGGCGGCCAGCAGGCCGCCGAAGGAGTGCCCCGCCCAGACGAAGGGACCTTTTTCGCCGACCCGCTCGAGTGCCAGCACCATTTCATCCGCTTCGCGAGCGGTCGTACGTGGAAACGGGCCGACGTCGCTCCAACCTGTGCCCGGACGATCAATTAGGATTGAACGCGTCTCTTCTCGAAACGCGCGGTGAAGATGATAGATGGCATATCCACTCGCGTGCCCACCGGCAAACCACACGACAGGCGGTCGGTTTGGACGCAGTGCCCCCTCTGCCAGCAGGTGAACGCGGTAGCCGCCAAGATCAATCATGCGGCCGGGTGGGGGGTAGGCGCGCCGCGCCTTCGCCAATACGGCTAAGTGCCGTAGCGAGGCTAGCGCGAGGATCGTGGCCACCGTAAAGCCGATCGACCGAATCAGCGACCCGCCGCTTTGCACCAATGTCGAGATCAAGAAAGTCGTGAGTGCAACAAAGATTGCAATCGGCAGGCCAGCCCAGTCTCGGCTCATCAGGGACAGTATGGTGTCGTGCCTTGCCGGCATGGCTCAGGTGCCCGCAGGGGCGATGACTGAAGAAGGCCTGTGCCCTTGGCGAAACTCAGGCAGCATCCACGCCGCCATTGCGGCACAAACGAATGCGGCCATCGACACCACCAGAGCGACATCATAGCTTCCCGTGCGGTCGTGCACCAACCCCATCAGCCAAGGTGCTGTGCCGCTGCCGAAGACAGTTGCAACCTGTTGCGTCGCGCTGGCACGTCCGAAGCTTTCGGCACTGAAGTAACGTCTTGCAAGAAAGACGGACAGACTGTGGTCGCCCGAATTGAATACCCCTAATAGTACGGCGGCCGTAATGACCACACCGACACTGGAGCCGAAGTAAATCATTACCGTGGCACCGAGCGGTGCGATGACAAACAAGCGCGCAAGGCGCGTCGCAGAGGTGTGATCGATCAGCCATCCGGCCATGAGATTACCGAAGAATCCACCTGCACCAATCAGGCTCATCGCGGTTGCAGCTTGTGCCAGAGTCATGCCGCGATCCTGCATCATGGCAGCGAAATGAATCAGAATGCCAGCCACAGCAAAACCGAACAGCATGTTCCAGACCGCCAAGGTCCACCATACGCGATCCCTCAAAAACGCGCGCATCGAGACAGGTAGCGGGGAGGGGGCGGTGGCTTCAACCGGCGTCTCCGACCCGGCGGGTAGTCCTGCGTTCGGCCGCTCGCGAACGAGGAACCAAGCGGCCAACCCGCCGCCGATCAAACTCATCAGGCCCATCGCCATAAACGCCTCTCGCCAGCTTGCATGAGCGATCACTATGCGGACGATTTGCGGATGGATCACAGCACCCACGGTGGTCAGGGCAAACAGCAGGCCTAATGCCCTCCCAAACGACTTGTCAAACCAGGTTTGCAGAAGCTTGGACAACGTGAGGATCGAGGCCCCGCTGGCGGTGAAGATCATTACCAAGCACAGCACGTAGTAGATCCAGACGCTGCCGTGCATGAAACCGAATCCAGCCAGGCTTACCGACTGCAGCGCGACACCCCACAACACCAGCGGGCGCAGCGACGCTTTGTCGATGATCCAGCCGACCAGTGGCAGGATGGCCGGTCCTACGATCGTCATTAGCGTTAGCGAGAACGTGATATCGCCGCGGGACCAGCCCAACTCTTCTTGCATCGGCAGCATCAACAGGCCGAAGGTCGAACCGTAGAGGGAGGTAACGCCGAAAATTGCAACTATGCAGCAGCCTGCCAGCACCCGCCAGCTGGCCGGTGAGTCGACTACAGGAGCGACGCTCAAGCCGCAATCTCAAGTAAATGCGGCTCTACCACGATGCGTTTGCGCTCGAACGGAAATGTTTGAGACATTCCGCGCCGTGGTCAGTAGTCGTAACGGAGCGACACTGTGGCCGTGCGCGGGCGCTGTAGGAAGTATTGGGAGAACGCCCCCACGCCACCGGGGGCACCGGTGATGCTGAGAATGCCCTTCTGATTGGTGACGTTCGACATACCGGTGGCCAGCGTCCAGTTCGAATGGGCGAAGGTCAACCCGAGATCTAGGGTGTTAAACGCGTCGGCGGGCTTGTTGCCCCCCAAGAACATCACGCGGTCACCGACGTGAGTCCAAGTGGCATTGAAGCGACCCTGTGTATCCAGCGGTCCAGCGAATTTTGCGTTTATCTGTAGCGCACCCTGCAGCCTCGGTGTCCCGGGCAAGCGGGACCCGGATACCGCCGTGATTGCACTTCGACCGGCAGGGACTTGAGTATCGGTTTTGGTCTTGGCATCGATGGAGGCGATTGAAGCAGCGATATCAAAAGTCGAATCGATACGGTAACGCAGCGCCGCCTCGATCCCGGTGCTGCGCGCCTTGCCAACGTTGTCGATACCGGATTCGGGCAGGCGGCCATTGAGTTGAAAGTAGGTGAACTGCGCGTCTTTCCAGTCCTGAACGAAGGCCGTGAGGTCAATCTGCAGGCCTTTCGCAGGCGACAAACGCACACCGGTTTCGTAGTTCCACAGCGAGTCGGACTTGAACGCCCTGAACGGCGCTGACCCATTGACACCACCATAGCGATAGCCTTGGGCCGCCAGCGCATACCAGAGCTGGTCCTGAGCAAACCGGTACTTCAGTGTCAACTTGGGTGTGAAGCCACTGTCGCTGCCATTGGGGACGTCGGTGTTCGACGGCGCACCGAAAGTCGTTCCGCGTTGCTGCGAGTTGGTCGTCGTGCGGTAATAGCGGCCACCGGCACCTGCGCTCCAACCGCCGCCCAAGGCGTACTCGCTGTCCGCGAAGGCGGCTTTCTCCGTGCCGCCACCCGTTGACGTCAGATCTACCAGAGTGGTCAAGCCGAAAGCGCCGGAGGGATCGATCTGCTTGCCTGCGCTAGAACCCTTTTGGGTTTGGTAGAACAAGCCAGCGACATAGCTGAAGTTACCACCGGGGTTGCTGGCGATGCGCAATTCTTGCGACGTCGCGTCGCTTGAGCCGGATTGGGGGCGATACACCTGTGGTAACACCACGCCAACACTGGCGAAGAGTTCGGTGTCGTCAATGAGCCCTGAAAAGGTTGACTTAAGTCGACCGGTAATGGACGTTAGCGTGGCGTCGCCCAAGTTCCAGTCAGCCGTCAAGCTGTAGAAGTCTGTGGTGCTATTACGTGTGGAATTGTTCGGAGATCTGTGCTCCAGACGCGTGGGATCGGGAGACACACTGAAGGTGTCACCTTGCTCGGTCTTCTGTGTACTCAGTACTAGTGTGGCGGTCAGATCCTTTGCTGGCCGCACGGTGATTAGGGCCCGGCCTCCGGTCTGGTGGATATCGTTGGCGTCCTGCTTCTTGGTGCCAAGGTTATCGATATAGCCGGGGTCGCGCCGGTCGAACGCGACAAGGCGTACTCCAGCAACATCCTGCGAAAGCGGCGCGTTGATCATGCCGTATAGAGAGAACTTTCCATCACCATCCGATGCTTTGGCATATTCCGACTTGATACTGGCTTCAAAACTGTTCAAGCGAGGCTTGTTAAACAGGTAGCGTATTGCACCGCCGAGCGAACCTGAGCCGAACAACACGCCTTGCGGGCCGCGCAGCACTTCCACGCGGTCCAGATCCCAGGTCAGTACATCCAAGACAGTGCCTTTACCAGTAGCCGAAGCCAGCGGTACATCTTCTAGGTACAGGCCGGTTGGCCCTTGTTGGGCTCCGCTGCCCTCGTTAGTGGTACTGGTGCCGATTCCTCGAACGGTAATGGTGTTGCTCGCAATATCACCTTTGTTGAACTGCAAGCCCGGGGCAAGCTTGAGAGTGTCTTCTTGATCGCGTGCACCTCGACGTTCAAGATCGCTGCCATTGAGAACGGTCACTGTACCCGCCACTTCGCGTTGGGGCTCAACACGTTTATTCGCGGTAACCACGATCGATTCCACCGGCGGTTGTGTCGCTGAAGGCGGAGGAGGCGGCTGCTGTGCTGCGACCGGTAAGGAGCTGACCATTCCTGCCGCCAGCAAAGCACGAACGATCGTGTTCATGGCTGTCGGATCGACTGCGCTAGTGGACGAAACCGTTCTTGTTCTCATGATGTCTCTCCTATTTTGACGGGATGACGATACCGTAGCTGGCCGCAGCGCTACCAACCGGCTCAGTATAGGACGCAAACAACGGACTCGTTTTTGACGTCGCACCGAATATTTAGGCGGATTCACCTTGGTAAGTTTGAGCGCTTTAGGACGGTTGGCGGCCTCAGGATACGCGTTCACATCCGTGCTGGAATTGGTCCAAGCGGCAGGCTGAATGGTGCGCGATGCTGCCGATAATCCCGTGGCGACATACCGACGTGGCTAGAAAATGCCGCAGCAAAACTGCTCTGGTGCTTGTACCCCACTCGTTCCGCAACTTGGGCGATCGTGAGCGTCGCCTCTAGCAGAAGCTGCTGAGCCTCGCGCATTCGTCTTTCGAGGCAATAGTCGGTCATGGTCACACCAAATACATCTTTGAATACGGCTTTTAGCTTATTCTGATTAGTGCCGATATCACGCGCGAGTTTGACGAAACACGGCGGCTTACGGTAATCGCGCTCTAGCCGTTCAATTGCCGAATTGGCCAATTCCACGTCGCGCCGTCGATTTAGCGCGCTACCTCGCAGCGAAGGGGTTCGGTGCATTGCATCAAGTGTGTAGGCCACCAGCTCCGCAAGTCGTCCAGCGTACTGCACGACGCGAAGCTCACCTTCCAACGGACTGTCAATCGTGTCGGCAATCAGGCCTGCGATCCGATGGTCGAGCGGAAACGACGCAATTCGGCCAACTGCCCCTGAACCTGCGAGTACTTCCTGCATGACGGTCGGCAAGTCCTCGAACTGCAAATCGTACCGAGCCGCAAACGTCGACGCACGGAATACCGCAATTACTCCCTGCTGTCTCACACCTCCGACAATATCCACGGTCTGCATCCGGCCACCGGGCAGGCACGCCAGTGTCACTTCGGGGCGATTGAACACCATCGGCGCGGCACCGTCTACCTGAAACGTCACGTCACAACAAAGCGACGCCCGCAATGTGATCAGCGGTTCGTCGTTGTCGTAGCGCCAGCTCGCCAGCGCGGGCAGGACACAGTTGACGACGGTAAGAATGACATCGTTGTCAGCAAATCGAACGACATCTGCTGTTCCGTGTCCGCCGGCTCTTGCGAGAAACTGCCGCACACCGTTACGCGAGAATCGTTTGAATTCAGTCTGGTCGGCTGTTGCGCGGAACGCCTCCTGTTCGAAATCAAGCGCCGACCAAGCACCCGAGTTCCGTCTTGCCCGGGAAGGCTTACGTTTGCCTTCGACATTTGGCGATGATTGACCTGAGCGCTTAGACGTCATCTGGTTGACTCGCCTAAATAAATGAGTGTTCTGACTAATATACCGTGACTTTGTCTGACGTAACATTGTGAGCATGAATTTCATGCCGCTCGGCGACGGACCCCGCGATGAAAGATGGCAACCAGCACAAGAGTGCGCACATATGAGTTTGGTCACAACGTCCAACATTGAGATGACCAGCGCAGCGCAGGTGCTGCACAACAGTATCGTTTGGGACAACCACGGCTGTATGCCGGTCATGCGTCCGCACGATACATCGTTCTTACCCCAGCTTCAGCGCTATCGGGTAGCCGGCTTGGATGCAATCATGCTCAATATCGGTTTTGGCGATATGGGCATTGAAGAGCATATTCGCACCCTCGCGAGTATTCGTCACTGGCTAAAGTTGCGTCCGAACGAATATGTGCTCATCACGAGTGTAGAAGATGTAGAGCTCGCGCACAAAACAGGTCGGCTTGCGGTTGGTTTTGATATCGAAGGCGGAAATGCCATTGCCGACCAGCCAAGCCTAGTTCAGCTGTATTACGACCTCGGGGTGCGGTGGATGCTGCTAGCCTATAACAACAACAACCGCTTGGGCGGAGGGTGTCAGGACGATGACGACGGTCTTACGTCGTTTGGAAAGGAAGTGATCGCCGAAATGGAGCGTGTGGGCATGATCGTCTGCTGTAGCCACACGGGCCATCGGACCGCGCGCGAGGTGTTGGAAGTCGCTACCAAGCCAGTGATTTTTTCACACAGCAATCCGAGCGCTTTGCATGCGCATCCGCGCAACATTCCCGACGATCTTATTCTTGGCTGCGCAGCAACCGGCGGCGTTGTGGGTATCAACGGGATTGGCAGCTTTCTCGGCAAAAACGATAACACGAGCAAAACATTCGCCAGACATATTGACCATGTCGTTCAACTCGTCGGCCCGCAGCACGTGGCCATCGGCCTTGATTACGTATTCGATACACAGGAACTGGATGACTATGTGGCGAAGATGGCCCACACGTTTCCGCCAGAACTCGGCTATGAAAAGGGTGTACGTCTGGTTGCACCCGAGCAGCTTGAAGAGGTTGTGGAGATCTTGCTCTCCTGGGGCTACTCCGAGGGGGACCTCGGCTCGATCTTGGGCGGTAATCTCATGCGTTTGGCAAGAACGGTATGGAAATAGCCACCCCCTCAATTGCAGGCTAACGCCGAAATCGAACTACCCTGCAGTTTTCGCCGTGGAAAAACATCGCCTCAGGAGACCGAATTGAAACCGCACGATTCTATTCCCCTCAACTTCATCGAGCATCCTTCCGATGCCATGCTTGAGCGTGCCAGAGGGTTTTACGCCGAGATGAGCGGACGACGCACTGTGCGGGAATTTTCCCCACGGCCGGTGGCCCGTGAGTTGATCGAAACATGCATACGCACTGCGGGTACCGCACCTTCTGGTGCCAATCAACAGCCTTGGCACTTCGTGGTTGTGAGTGATGCGCAAATGAAGTCACGCATACGATTCGCAGCTGAAGCTGAGGAAACCGAGTTCTATGAACGCCGAGCGACCGATGAATGGCTGCAAGCACTCGCGCCACTTGGAACCGATGAAGACAAGTCCTTTCTAGAAGTCGCCCCTTACCTTATCGCCATTTTCTATGAGGCCTACGGTTTTGATGATGCGGGCAAACGCATAAAACGCTACTACCCGATGGATTCGGTCGGTATTGCCAGCGGGATGTTGATCGCGGCGTTGCATCACGCCGGGCTCGCCAGCCTCACACACACGCCAAGCCCGATGGCGTTTCTGAATGAAATCCTCGGTCGTCCGGATAACGAGCGTCCTTTCTTGTTGCTGGTGGTGGGGTATCCCGCCGATGGCACGCGGGTGCCGAGTATCACGAGGAAACCACTCGCAGCGATCGCGCATTTTGTTGAAGAGTCGAATGTGGCAGCTTTATCGACTGATCAAACCTAGTAGAAGGATGCGGCACTCGCCGGACAAACGGCGGCTGCATCCAGCCTACAAAGTTTAGGAAGCCGGTTGGGTCAGGGATGGGTGGTTTCAGGTCTGAAGTGAACCGGGCGTAGTCGGTTAAGTTGTGCGGTAAGTCAGTCAAGCATCGGGCAACGGCCCCATAATTCAGGTTTACGCTTGATGCTTGCCCAGCCGTGCTGACCTTCGATAACCAATTCCGCCGCGAACTCCCGGGTGACCCGGACACATCCAATACGACGCGCCAAGTAAATGGTGCGGTGTGGTCGCCGGTGATGCCAACCCCGGTTGCCGCACCACGACTCATCGCCTACTCGCAAGAGATGGCCAACGAGTTGGGACTGAGTGCGGCGATGATGCAGAGTACAGAAGTCGTCAACGCGTTGGGTGGGAACGGCGTGTTTGCGGGCAGCGAGCCGTACGCGACGGTCTATGGCGGCCATCAGTTTGGTCACTGGGCGGGGCAGCTGGGAGATGGCCGCGCGATCTATCTTGGCGAAGTGGTGAATGCCGCCGGCAAGCGCCATGAGCTGCAACTCAAAGGCGCAGGGCCTACACCGTACTCGCGTCGTGCCGATGGCCGCGCGGTGTTACGTTCCTCCATCCGCGAATTTTTGTGTAGTGAGGCAATGTTTCATCTTGGTATTCCGACCACTCGTGCGCTGAGTCTGGTCGCGACCGGCGACAAAGTCGTGCGCGATATGTTTTATGACGGCAACCCTGAGCGCGAGCCCGGCGCAATTGTTTGCCGCGTTGCACCGTCATTCACGCGCTTCGGCCATTTTGAAATTCATGCGGCACGTAACGACACGGCGTTGTTGAAGCAGCTAGTTGAATTCACCATCACACGAGATTTCCCCGAGCTTGATCTGCCACTTGATCCGATTGAACGGGTGGGCGCGTGGTTTGGCGTGATCGCTCAGCGCACCGCCGTCATGGTCGCGCATTGGATGCGGGTGGGTTTTGTGCACGGCGTGATGAACACCGACAACATGTCCATCTTGGGCCTGACGATTGATTACGGTCCCTATGGTTGGATTGATAACTTTGATCCCGGCTGGACACCAAATACCACCGACGCCGAGGGGAAGCGTTATTGTTATGGTCGCCAACCGGAAATTGCTCGATGGAATTTGGAGCGGCTGGGTTCTGCATTACTCACGCTCACCGCCGATGAAAGTACCGAGGCAAATCGTCTGGTGGATCTGCTCCAGGCGGGTATGAACATATTCGACGAAACGTTTGACCTCGCAACACGAAAGAATCTTGCCGGTAAGTTTGGCTTTGCTCAGTGGCGCGAAGAAGATACGCCGCTGGTAAATGACGCGTTTCGCTTACTGGTTGAAGCTGAGATGGATATGACCATCTTTTTTCGGCAACTCGCGAAGGTGGGAGCGGAGGTGGGCATCGATCAGGCAGCGAACCGCGAGTTGCTCGCCGAAGCGTTCTACCGTGAAGATCTACGTGACGTCCATCAAGGTGCATTGGATTTATGGCTGGGTCGTTACCTCGCGCGCACCAAGGAAGATGACTTCGCGCAGCCCGACCGGGCAGCGTTGATGAATCGCTTCAACCCCCCAATACGTGATGCGCAACTATCTGGCGCAGCA
>JBEILF010000055.1:0-14988 GCA_040379385.1 Burkholderiales bacterium
CACACCCTGTCGCTCCGCAAAATCGAGGAGGTTGTTGTCCTGCCCATTCCAAACGAGGGTGCGGCCCGAACGATTGAATCTGATGTCGAGTGCAACTGCGGACAAACCGATAGGTTCGTTGGTCGCAGACACAAGCGGCCGGACCGATGCCGGGCCAAATGCCTCGAAGTGGATATCCGCTTCTTGTACGCCCCAGTCGCGCAGTGCGGGTACCAGACTTTGCATCATGGGTGGTGGCCCGCAAACATAAAACTGGTGCCGGCCGTGTGGCAGGTTATCGCGCAACAGCGCCAGATCAATGTAGCCGCTGTATTGGTAGTCGCGACCTTTGACTTCGGTCGTGCGAGGGTCGCAATAAACCATGTTCAATTTCAGCGCGGGATGTGATTGCGCCAGCTGTTCCAGTGTTTCTTTAAATGCGTGATCAGCGCTGTTACGCACGCCATAGTACAAATGTAGTAACCGATCCGGTTGATGGCTCACACACCAGCGCAACATGCTCATCATCGGTGTGATGCCAATGCCGCCGGCGATGAGAACAGCCGGAACGGTTGCATCGGGATCGATGTAGAACTGGCCTGAAGGCGCTTTGGCCAACAGGACATCACCTTCCTGCACTTGGTCATGGAAAAAAGTCGACACTTCGCCGGGTGGCAACTCTGGTCGGGAAGGCGGTGGAGGCATGCGTTTGAT
Source organism: Burkholderiales bacterium (assembly GCA_040379385.1). Classification (GTDB taxonomy): domain Bacteria; phylum Pseudomonadota; class Gammaproteobacteria; order Burkholderiales; family Usitatibacteraceae; genus UKL13-2. The sequence goes on from JBEILF010000055.1 coordinate 694, forward strand.
GGTGATGCGATAACGAGTCGGGTCAGGTGCATCGGATAACGAGTAGCAGCGCACAACGCTGCGCACTGTTTCGGCACCGTTGTTCGCGCGTGTTACCAATGGCAAGGAAAACGTGAGGTACTGGCCCGCTTTAAACGTTGGTAACGGCGCGTCATCAACTGGCTGCAGATAGAACGAACACTGACTTTTTGCGGCGTCCTCGAACTCTCGGCGCGTCACACGGAACTCGCGCCAACCGGGCCAAGCCCCTGTGGCTTTTGTCTCGGTAACCGGCGCGTCTGCAGCCAGACCGGCCGGTGTAGCGCCACGCCGGTGCCAGAGGACCACACCCAAGCCCGCCGCGCACTGAATCAACAGCGCGGTGCAGATGTAACCAAGAAGGTGTAAGGCGGTCATACGGGATTTGGTCGGGCCTTGCGCCTCGATGCGAGGCGATTACAGAACTTATACCTTGATCAGCGCCGTCCGCTTTGCGGCAAGTCAATCGTATTGGAATGAGCCGTGATCGGCGCTTGGTTCTCGCCGCCGTTTGCCATGTTTGAAGCTCCCCACACCACGTGCTGAGTCTGCGCCGGATGTGTCGAATTGGTTTGTGCCATGACAGACATAACAAGTGACCCGGATCCAACGCCCGCAGCCGGTGTTTTGCTTCAACGACCAACCAACCTGGGACGATTGCGGGGTGCGCCGCCGCGGCGCGAGGGGCTGCGCTTTACCGGCTAATCACCTTCACCACCGAGTGTCTTATCACCGGGGTGTTTCCCTGTGAGTAGGAACGCACTCATGGCAGCGGCCATGGCGGTAATTGCCCACAACACAAAAAATCCCAGCGAATAAATCGCGCTACGTGATGCACGAACATGTTCACCCAAGACCACCAACTCCATCGGGTCGACCAATGTAAAGATGATGCCGAGGCCGATGCCTGCGGCGATGAAAGACGGCCAGAGGATGGAGATGGTTAGACGCAGCATGATAGTTACGGCTGTGGCGTGTCGCTAAGTTTGGTGCCGGTAGGGCTTCCGGCTACAGCCGGTCGCAGTTCGAGCGGCGGAAGCGCCGCCGTGCCGACATTGATTTCTTGCTGGAGCCGCCACTGCTTGTTTTTGTCTTCGAGCAGTACGTTCCATTTGCCGGTTCGCAGCGCAGGCAATTTGCCGGTATAGCCGTTTGCCGTCGGACTGAGGTTGATCACGCTATCGAATCCACTGCGGGTGGCATGTACCAGTGATAACGTCAGCGCCCCGGTGAAGCTTGACCCATTGGTTTGTTTGACCGTGACCTGCACTCGATCCTGCGCCTGGTCGAAGGCGACTGTTGCGGTGAGGCCCGCCTGGCGTGCGATGTCGTCGCGATGTAACGCCTGATTTATCGCCTTGCCCTGTTTGTAATAGTCATCCACCACCAAACCATCTTGTCCCGAAACGGCGAGGTAGAGCGTGATGAAACCCGCAACCACTACCACGGCAGGCCCGGACATCAAGAGCCAGGGCCATGGTTCGCGATACCAGGGGTTTGGAATGGCTGGGGTTGAGGTTTTCATGCGGATTCCAGAATGGGTATCAAGGTTTGTAGAAAGATGACTTCTCATGCAGGCTGAATACATCGGGTGCGGGACGACCATCGGCCCCAACGGCGGTGATATCGAACTCGATGCGGGTGATGCCCTTTGGTGCGGCATCCATGTCGATACGCAGCGGGATGGCAAACATCTTTGACGCAGCAGGACCAATCTCAAGCGGCTGTTGGACGCCATAGACCTGCAGCCCGTCGATGCCGCGAACACCCACCGTAAACCGCTGCACGTGTTCCTGCGTGTTCATGACCTGCAACCGGTACACGTTCTCCAACTCGCCGCCCGACACCTCACGGGCGAGGGTGGTCCGGTCACGGATGACGTCGGCGCGCACGGGGACCCGGTTCCACAACGTGACGCCCGCAGCAATGATGATGATCCAGAGAATGCCGGTGTAGATCAGCACGCGCGGACGGAACACCCGGGCGATCATCTCGCGCCAATCGGCGTGCTTTTCCAGCGCATTGAGTGTGGAATAACGTATCAGACCGCGAGGATAGTTCATCTTGTCCATCACTTGATTGCAGCCGTCAATACACGCCGCACAGCCGATACATTCGTACTGCTGACCGTGGCGGATATCGATGCCTGTCGGACAAACCTGCACACAGATGTCACAGTCAATACAATCGCCGAGTCCCTTGGCTTTGTAGTCGGTCGACTTGCTCCGGCTGCCGCGCGGCTCACCACGGGTGTAGTCGTAGGTAATGACGAGGGTATCGCGGTCAAACATGGCGCCTTGGAAGCGGGCGTAGGGACACATGTATTTGCAAACTTGCTCACGCATCCAGCCGGCATTACCGTAGGTGGCGAAGCCGTAGAAAAATATCCAAAACGTTTCCCACGGCGCAACGCCGAAGGACAACGCCTGACTGAACAACTCGCGTGCAGGGACAAAATACGCCACCAGCGTAAAGCCGGTCCAAAGTGAAAGTGCAATCCACAAGCCGTGTTTCAGCCCTTTTTTGCCCAACTTGCCCGTGGATAGGGGACTTTGGTCAAGCTTCATACGCTTGGGCCGATCACCTTCGATCTTGCGTTCGATCCACAAGAATATTTCGGTGTAGACCGTTTGTGGACACGCATAACCGCACCACAGTCTCCCGGCCACGGCGGTGAATAGAAATAGCGAGAACGCACAGATCAACAACAGGACGGTGAGATAGATGAAGTCCTGCGGCCAGAATACCAGGCCAAAGATGTAGAACTTGCGTGCGGTGAGATCGAACAACACTGCTTGCCGGTCGTTCCAAGTCAACCACGGTGTGCCGTAGTAGACCAGTTGTGTGGCGAACACAAACAGCCACCGCCAGTTGGCGAACCAGCCGGTGACAGCGCGTGGATAAATCTTTTTGCGGACTTCGTAGAGCGCATCCTCCTGATCGTCCGGCGGACGACTAGGCGGCGCGGTGCTGACAATGATTGGAATAACGTTCTGCGTGTTGCTCATTACCTACCTTAGTGCCCAGAGCGCTCAAGGTGCTGAACGCGCTCCGGCGAAGTGCTAGTTGCGTGTCGCTACTTTCCTTTTGACGGCGGCGCAGCTGCGACCGGTGTGGCGGCTGCTGCCGACACCGCTGCTGGTGCGGCGACCGGGGGCTCAGGCGCTTTCTCAACGATGGGGGGTTCTCCTCCACCCAAGCTGTAGACGTAGGCAGCAAGCAAATGGATCTTCGCCGCGCCAAGTTTTTCAAACTGCGCCGGCATCGCGCTCTGGCCTTCGACCAGTTGATTAACACCGCGACCGTTTTTGATGGTGTAAGAAACATCTTCAACCGAACTTCCGTACAGCCAGATGTCATCTGTCAAGTTGGGGGCACCAAGTTGGCGATTGCCTTTACCATCCGCACCATGACACGCCGCGCAGACCGCGAACTTCGGTGCCGCTGCCGCCGCCATACCAGCATCGTGTTTCAAGCCAGCCAGTGAACGAACGTACTGCGCCATCTCTTTTGTGCCTGTCTCGCCGCCGATGGCATCACCGAGTGCGGGCATCACGCCATTACGCCCATTGGTGAGGGTGGCGACAATGGTCGCAGGGTCGCCACCATAGAGCCAGTCCTTGTCACGCAGGTTGGGAAACCCTTTGCCGCCCGCCGCGTCAGAGCCGTGGCACTGCGCGCAGTAGTTTAGAAACAGACGTTGGCCGACCGCGTTTGCCTGTGCATCCTTGGCAAGGGTTGGAATGTCGATCGCGCTATATTTGGCAAACACCGGACCAAAATCCGCATCCGCTTGTTTAACTTCGGCGTTGTATTGTCCAGCAGAGCTCCATCCGGCCTGACCGGCAAAGCCGCCGAGCCCTGGGAAGATGAAGAGATATAGGGCACCAAAAAACAGGGTGAGGTAAAACAACCAGCGCCACCAGTTGGGCAACGGATGGTTGTATTCGGTCAGGTTTTCATCCCAGACGTTGCCGTGTAATTCTGGTTGGGAGCCCGTCGGCAGTCGCTTGGTCGTTTGTGTCCATAACAAGACACCGCATGCAATCATCGAAACGACAGTGATGATTGCTACATACCAGTGCCAGAATGCGGTCAGATGGTCTGTCATTTGCTTGCCTTCTTCAGGTTATTGGCGTTATCCAGGGTTGCTGACGATGCCGGCAGTTCGGTGTCATCGTCCAAGAACGGCAGATTGGCGGCTTCGTCAAAGCGAACTTTGTTCTTCGAGCTCCATGCCCAGTAAACGATGCCGGCAAAAACGAGGAACGACAAAAGCGTGACGACCGAGCGAAGTGAGGTCAGATCCATTTGTATTCCCCTTACTTGGTCTTGAGTGCGGTACCCAGCACCTGCAAGTAGGCGATGAGGGCGTCTTCTTCGGTCTTGCCCTTCACCGCTTCCGCAGCTTTGCTGATTTCGTCATCGGTATAGGGGACGCCAACACTTCGTAGCGCACGCATTTTTGGCGCCACGCCATCCGCATCAAGTTTGGCGTTTTGCAGCCAGGGATAGGCGGGCATGTTCGACTCAGGCACCAAGTCACGTGGCTGCCGTAAATGCAGGCGATGCCAATCGTCGCTGAACTTGCCGCCTACGCGGTGGAGATCCGGTCCGGTGCGTTTGCTACCCCACTGGAAAGGATGATCGTAGACGAATTCGCCAGCAACCGAGTAATGTCCATAACGCTCGGTTTCCGCACGGAAGGGGCGGATCATCTGCGAGTGGCAGTTGTAACAACCTTCGCGGATATACACGTCGCGCCCCGCCAGTTGGAGGGCGCTATACGGTTTCAGTCCAGCGACTGGTTCGGTGGTGCTGCGTTGGAAGAACAGTGGAACGATCTCCACTAGGCCACCTACAGCGACCACTAAAACCACCAGAATGATCATCAGGCCAACGTTGCGTTCGATTTTGTCGTGAGTCAGTTTCATGACTTAATCTCCTTGCGCGGCCGGGGTTACCATGGGGCCGACGGCCGGTCGCATCGGTATCGAACCCGGCGCGTAACCCTCGGGGATTGGTGCGTCATGGGCTTTACCTGCCGCAACCGTCTTGAATACGTTGTATGCCATGATCAACATTCCGCTAAAGAACAAGGTGCCTCCGAGTAGACGAATCATCCAATATGGGTAGCTCGCTTTCACCGACTCCACAAACGCGTAGGTGAGGGTGCCATCGCTATTCACGGCGCGCCACATCAAGCCCTGCATGACGCCGGAGATCCAGAGTGCGGCAATGTAGAGGACAACACCAAGCGTGGCGATCCAAAAATGGAGCGAGATCAACTTCACGCTATACATTTCTTTTTGGCCGAACAACCTCGGAATCAGGTAGTACATCGAGCCGATCGAGATAAACGCTACCCAGCCTAGCGCGCCGGAATGTACGTGACCGATAATCCAGTCCGTGTAGTGCGCCAAACCGTTAACCGTCTTGATCGACAACATCGGGCCTTCAAAGGTCGACATGCCGTAGAAGGAGAGTGACACGATGAGGAATTTGAGGATCGGGTCATCGCGCAGTTTGTGCCATGCACCGGAGAGTGTCATGATGCCGTTGATCATGCCGCCCCACGAAGGTGCTAACAGAATCAGGGAGAACACCATGCCGAGCGACTGTGCCCAGTCTGGCAGTGCGGTGTAGTGCAAGTGATGCGGGCCGGCCCACATATAGGTGAATATCAGTGCCCAGAAGTGCACCACTGACAAGCGATATGAGTAAACCGGACGCTCCGCTTGTTTCGGCACAAAGTAATACATGATGCCAAGGAAGCCGGCGGTGAGGAAGAATCCCACCGCGTTGTGGCCGTACCACCACTGGATCATCGCGTCCTGCACACCGGCATAGGCGGAATACGATTTCCACATGGTGACGGGAATCGCCGCACTATTCACCAAGTGCAGGATAGCGACGGTCAGGATAAACGCACCATAAAACCAATTCGCCACATAAATATGCTGAGTGCGGCGCTTCATGATGGTGCCGAAGAAGTTGATCGCGTAGGTGACCCAAATGACGGTGATCAAAATATCGATCGGCCATTCCAGCTCCGCATACTCTTTGCCTGAGGTGATGCCGAGCGGCAGGGTGACCGCAGCCAGTAGGATGACCAGTTGCCAGCCCCAGAAGTGAATGGCAGCCATCGAGTCCGAAAGCACCCGCGTCTGGCAGGTGCGCTGCACAACGTAGTAAGAGGTCGCAAACAAGGCACAGCCGCCAAAGGCAAAGATCACCGCATTGGTGTGCAATGGACGCAGACGCCCGTAGGATAGGAATTCAACGCCAAAGGTGAGATCGGGCCAAATCAGCTGAGCGGCGATGATGACACCCACCAGCATGCCGACGATGCCCCAGACGATGGTCATGATGGCGAACTGCCGTACCACCTTGTAGTTGTAGGTATTTGCGTTGCTTTGCATCGCGGGAACCCTTTTTTAGTGATTAATCATTGAACAGCAGGTATGTTCGCAGTCGAACGGAACGGGGTTTTGACTTGGATCAAACGGCAGGCAAGACCTTGCTGAATGTGGGTGGATCGACCGCATGATTGACACGGGACGGGTGAAGTGCCTTCGCCGACAGGCCGTCAGGCTAGCGGCTTGAGGTTGGCGGACGGTCATCGTCGATCAGGATGCGTTGCCCCGGCGAATCGAGGTCGTCCATTTGCCCGGCGCTGACCGCCCAGCAGAAGACCGCGCCGATCCCGATAGCGATTAATAACGATAGCGGGATGAGTACCCAGAGCGACTCCATGGCTTTACACAGCGCCTTTGGTGGCCGGGAACGACCGACCTAAGCCCAACCGACTGGCGTTTATCACCACAATCAGCGAGCTGACGGCCATGCCAAAAGCGGCGACAAGTGGCGTGACACTACCGGCGAGCGCTAGCGGCAGTGCGACAAGGTTATAGGCCAACGCCCACGCCAGATTTTGGCGAATCACGTTGCGTGTTTGGCGGGACAACACAAACGCGTTTGTGAGGACATTGAGTAGTTGGTTACCTTGGGTTGCGAGCACGGCATCGGCGGAAAGACGGGTTAACGTGGCCCCGTGCGCCAACCCAATGCTTCCCGTTGCCTCGGCCAGCATTGGTGCATCATTTACCCCGTCACCAACCGCCACCACCTGCGCGCCGCGTTTGATCAATTGCGCAACATAAAGCCGTTTTTGTTCGGCTGTCTGTGCGCTGCGTGTGAAACGAGGCGCGATGCCCAAATGCTCTGCAGTTTCGGTAACCACCGGTGCCGAGTCTCCAGAAAGCAAATGTACGTTGATGCTCCGCGCTTGCAGTGCGGCAATACACGCCTTTGCGTCTGGGCGGATCGGGTCAGTGAGGCTGAAGATCACAAACACCGGCGGCGAGGTTTGATCAAGTTCGGCCGGCTCGCCCCCGGGCGCTGGCAGGGTACTGCATAACGCGAGGTGGGTCTGATTGTGTGCAAGTGACGGCAGTAGGGCGGCATACTTGTCTTGCCATGGCGCAGGAATCGCAAACTCTGGCTTCCCCAGCCGGTAGGTACGGCCGTTAATTATGGCTTCAACACCTTGTCCGGCGATCATTTCCAAGCGCTCGGCAACCGGGATCGCCTCGCTGCTCCGACGGTGAGCCGCTGCGTAGCGGTTGATGGCGCGTGCAGCCGGATGGATGGAACCACGTTCGATGGCCACAGCCAACGCGAGTACGCGATCTAGTTGATCGGCCTCGCATCGCACATCCGTCACGCGCATCTCGCCGGTGGTGAGGGTGCCGGTTTTGTCGAACACCACGTCAGTGGCACAGGCGATGGTCTCAACCAGGTGGCCACGCGCGACGAGTAGACCAGCTTTTGTCAGTCGGGCAAGCGCACTTGCAAGCGCGGCCGGTGCAGCAAGTGCAAACGCGCATGGACACGTGATCGCCAGCACCGCAATGGCAATCTCGGCGGCACGGCTGGGCTCAATTTGCCACCAGACGAGTGCTGCTACAGCCGAGGCAAGTAAGGTCGCCGGGGCCAAACAGCGCGCCGCACGTTCTGCCAGCCCATGAAAGGCGGGGCGATAGGCCAGGCTGCTTTCCACCATTTTTCCCAGTCGGGCGAGCAGGGTGTTGTTCCCAGCCGCAGTCACTTGTGCAATCAACGGCGAGGTGATGTTGATGGTGCCGCCGATCAGCGTATCCCCTGCGCTGCGGGCAACCGGGCGCGACTCGCCGGTCATCAACGCTTCGTCAAGTTCGCTTTCGCCCCGTACCACAATGGCATCTGCGGGCACCGCCTCGCCCATGCGGATAGACACAAAGTCGCCGACCGCAAGCTGATCGGCGCGAACCGTGGCGGCGCGCTCGGTCTGGGGGAAATCAACGAGCCTTTGACACCCCAATGGACGCGCGTTGGATAGCCGGTCGATTGCTTCCGCAGTGCGCAGCCTCAGCGAAGACTCAAGCCAGCGGGCACCCAGCAGCAGGAATACAAACATGGTGATGGCGTCAAAATAATGCTGCCCCGATTGGGTGACGAGTGCGACGGTGCTCGCAGCGAATGTCAACAGCAGTGCAAGCGCCACTGGCACGTCCATACCAAGATATCCGCTGCCGGCCGTGTGAAACGCGGTGCGCAAGGCATTGATGAAAATCGGTCGCGCGGAGAACAACAACACCGGGAGAGTCAACAGCCATGCGCTCCACGACATGAGCTGTTTGGCGTCTTGGGAGATATCGCCGGGATCTGCCAAGTAGATCGGCACTACCAACATCATCACCTGCATCATGCACAACGCGGCAACACCAAACTCAAGCAACTGGGTACGCCGCTGCTGACGACGCAGAGCAGCGCGTGCTTGGTGCTCGACTGGTTCCGCGCCAAGGCCAACGCGGGCCAACGCAGCAACGATGGTATCGATCGATAGCTGCGCGGGATGAAACTGGATGCGCGCACTTTGTGTGGTTAAGTTGACCGTTACCTTTTCCACGCCGCAGAGGCTGCCGATGGTGCGCTCGGCGAGCCACACACAGGCGGCACAACGCAGCCCGGTAAGGTATAGATGCGTCTGCGCCGAAGCTCCGGGTACATCATTGACAGCGCGCTTTGCGGTTTCAGGTGGTTCTGAGGCGGTCGGCAGCGGCAAACTGCGCGGATCGAATTTTTCTGAATAACCAATGCGCTGTCGATAGAAATCTGCCATGCCCGCGCCGATGATGGTCTGTGCGACATTCATACAGCCCACGCAACACATGCGCTCCATGCGTTGATCAATTTCAACGGCGAAGTTGCTTTCGGGCGGCACGTTCAATCCGCAGTGAAAGCAGGCGGTAACGACCGGTGCGCGGCTTTTGGCGTGCGCCAAGGTATCGACAAAAAGTAATGCGGAATCGTCAGAGCGAGCGTTCATGATTAGCTCGCCTAAATTGTCCGAAGGCAAAGCTGCGCCAGCGCCGCGAAGTCGGCGAGTTGTGTTGCATGCGAAAGCCCGACCAACCCCATACCGATCACAATAGCGCCCGCAGCCAGCCGCACACGCGCACGTTGCGCGAACTTTCGCAGCGGTGCTGCTGCCGCACCAACGGCAAACATCGCCGGCAGCGTACCCAAACCAAATCCCAGCATGACTAGCGCGCCACCTTCCACGCTGCCGCTGGAGATCGCGGTGGCGAGTGTTCCATACACCAAACCGCACGGAATCCAGCCCCATAATGCGCCAAACGCAAACGGCCGTGCCTGCCCGTTGCGGAGATGCATCTGCAGCCGCGGCGCGACCCACCGTTGGAGGCGTTGCCAAATCCAACCGCCGGCACGTTCCACCGGTGCCAGAAATTTAGTCACGCCGGCGATGTAGAACCCGGTGGCAATGACCAGACACTGGCCGACGATGTACAACAACAGGCGCAGTGGCGTCATATCGTTGAGGACTAGTCGCTCAGCCAAGGACCCGGCAACACCCGCCGCCAATGCACCGGCGATCACATAGCTCAGAATGCGACCGGCGTTGAAGGCAGTGCTTGCACGCATCGTGCCCGTAGCGCGCGATGTCGCCACGCCCATTGTGCCGCTGCTAGATGCCAGGGCAAATCTCGTCGACGGTGAGCCGCGAGAGACACGTCGTGACAATCTGATCGGGCCGACTGCATCAAGATCGGCGCGGCTATTCCCCATGGCAGTGGCGATGGTTGCGCCGCACATGCTCACACAGTGAAGGCTGCCGAGAAAGCCGGTGGTGAGTGCGGCAAAGAAGGCTGCGAACAGCCCCGCAAGCGGCACTACGCCCAGATCTAATCCCATACGTGCTCCCTGTTCGTCCGACGGTTAAATCAGCTTCGAGAATGTGGCGCGTTGCCGATCATGCTGCAGGTGACGGTCGAAAATCATCGCCACCGCCCTGACCATGATACGCCCGCGCGGTGTGACGGTAATCCACGCACCATCCCACTCGATTAGTCCGTCCTTCTGCAGCGTGTCGAGCGCAGCGATCTCAGTCTTGAAATATTGCTTGAAATCGACTAGGTAAGCTTCTTCGATCGCCTCGACTGATAGTTCAAACTGGCACATCAACGACTGGATGACGCACCGGCGTAGCAGGTCGTCCGCTGTCAGTTCGATGCCACGCATTGTCGGCAGCACACCGCGATCAAGACAGTCATAGTATTCATTAAGCGTGCGCACATTCTGGCTATAACTTGGGCCGATCTTGCTGATGGACGATATGCCGAGAGCAACGAGATCACAATCGGGTTGCGTGGAGTAACCCTGAAAATTGCGATGCAACAGCCCCTTTCGAGCCGCCTGCGCAAGGCTGTCATGCGGCAACGCAAAGTGATCCATGCCAATGTAGATGTAGCCCGCGTTGGTTAGACGGCGAATCGCAAGCAGCATGATTTGTAGTTTTGCTTCGGCTGTTGGCAGGTCGGCTGACAAGATTCGCCGCTGAGGCCGGAAGGCCGTTGGCAGATGCGCGTAGCTATACAGTGCAATCCGATCCGGTTTGAGTGCGATGACACGGTCGAGCGTGTGGCTGAAACCGATGACATGCTGCTTGGGTAGACCATATATCAAGTCGATGTTGATGGAGGTCATGCCATTACGCCGCGCCGCGTCGATGACCGCGACGGTCTCCTCCTCCGATTGAATTCGATTCACTGCTTTCTGTACCGCCGGATCGAAGTCTTGTACACCGATGCTTATGCGATTGAAACCCAGCTTGGCGAGTGTGGCGATTTTTTCCGCGCCGGCGGTTCGCGGATCAATCTCGACGGAGTATTCACCGCTGGCGAGCTCAAAGTGTTGCGAAAGCATCTGCATGAGATAGGTGAGCTGTTCCGATGATAGGAATGTCGGCGTGCCACCGCCAAGGTGTAATTGTTCAACCCGTCGTAAACCAGACATCTTTGAAGCGGTCAGCGCGGCCTCGCGTGCCAAGTAGCGTAGGTACTTGGCGCTACGATCATGGTCGCGGGTGGTGATCTTGTTGCAGCCGCAGTAAAAACAAATTGTGTCGCAGAACGGGAGATGTACATATAACGACATCGGCGCATTGCCGTCACGCAGGGGGCGCTGGCTGAGGGTTTGTTCGTGAGTTTCGGCGGTGTAGGCCTCAACAAATCGGTCTGCCGTCGGGTAAGACGTGTAACGCGGGCCGCTCTGGTCGTAACGGCGAATAAGATTGGTGTCGATCACGAGGTCGTTGCTCGATTGGTGATGTTTGGTGATTGAACTCATGTAGATGAATATCGGAACGGTGACGATTCTGCCCAGCTTGGGTAGAATAATGGCCATGTGGCCCGTAGCGGTGTTGATGTGGATCAAACGCCGTTCGGACAATCGGGGCACGCCATTTAACTGTTGATCTCCCCAATACCCTATGTCGACCAACCTGAATGCAATGCATGCGCGACTTGACTTGGGCGCGCTCAAAACCGCCTGTGCGGCTTGTAACTTGCGCGAGATTTGTCTTCCGGCGGGGCTTTCCCCGCAGGAAATCGACAAACTAGATCATTTGGTCTACGTGCGCAGGAAAATAAAGCGCGGTGAAGCGTTGTATCGTGCCGGTACGGCGTTCGACGCGATTTATGCGGTTCGCAGCGGTTTCTTCAAGACTCGGGTGACGACGCGGGATGGGCGCGATCAGGTCACCGGATTTTCCATGGCGGGTGAAATTCTGGGGATGGATGGCATCAGCCACGATGAATACACCTGTGATGCGATTGCACTGGAAGACAGTGAGATCTGCACCATCCCCTACTCGCAATTAGAGAAACTATCGATAGAAGTACCTTCACTGCAGCGACACTTCCATAAAGTCATGAGCCGCGAGATCGTCCGAGAGAACGGTGTCATGATGCTGCTCGGCGTGATGCGCGCCGAAGAGCGGCTCGCGGCGTTTTTGCTCAATCTTTCGCAACGACTTAGCGCGCGCGGCTATTCCCCGCTCGAATTTAACTTGCGAATGACCAGAGAAGAGATCGGCAGCTATCTGGGCATGAAACTGGAGACCGTGAGCCGATCATTTTCCAAGTTTCAGGCCGACGGCTTAATCGCGGTCGACCAAAAATACATCCGCCTACAAGATATCGACGGCTTGCGCGAAATTTACGCGCACCACACACGCTAACGCGAGTTTGTGCCTGCCGACTAACGGCAAACCAGCACTGGCACCTTCGAATGGGTCAGCACTTTTGTGGTTTCACTGCCAAGCAGCATCGCGGACAATCCGCGTCGACCGTGAGACGCCATGACGATGAGATCGCATTTGCGTTTTTTTGCCAAATTGATGATGGCCTCATGAGGCTGGTCCGATGTAACTGAAGTGAATTCGAATGGCGCATCCTTCAATTGCTTGACTGCGCGGGCCTTGATCGCATCTGATCGCTTCTGAATCATCTTGTCCCACTGTTTTGTCGACACCGGGGTGACCATGTAGCCCTCGCCACCAATCATGGTCGGAAACTCGGGGAGTGCCGTCATCACGGTAAGCTTCGCACTACCGCTTGCGGCGAGTTTGCTCGCGTAGCTCAATGCCTTTAGCGAGAGCTTGGTGCCATCAACAGGAACCAGAATGGACTTAAACACGGTGCGACTCCCTTACGAGTTAACGATAGCCTAATATTACGCCTGTGAAGACGCGGGGGGTTGATATTGATCAACTTGGGTGAATCTAGCCTGAACTTCTCATTGGGGCACCTTCGAAAGCGGGTGGGTGTGTGAGCGATTCTTGCCCGAGCGACCACGGTATAGCATGCTGTTTCAAGCGACGAGGGCGCGTGTTGGTCATGGTAAGGTGCGGCTTTGTGCTTGCCCGAACAAAATCAGATCACAGATGAGCAAAGCGTTTACCAAAGAAACCGATGCAGACGACGATGATGATGACGGCGTGGGCAGTGGAGCGCCCGTTCCGGTTGGGGCGAAAAACTACATCACCCCCGGCGGCCACCAGCGTCTGCGCGACGAGTTACGCTACCTGCTCGACCGTGAACGCCCGGCGGTGACATCTGCCGTGTCTTGGGCGGCAAAAAATGGTGACCGATCGGAAAACGCCGACTATCAATACGGTAAGAAGCGACTGCGGGAAATTGATCGACGCATTCGTTTCCTAACCAAAAGGCTCGATAACGCGGAGGTGGTTGATCCGCTCATGCCGCGCGACGAAGAAGTGGCTGATCGTATCTTTTTTGGCGCGACCGTGGTCTATTCGAATGCGACTGGACTGGAAAAAACAGTCACCATTGTCGGCATTGATGAGCTCGATCTCGCGCGCAACTACATCACTTGGATTTCGCCGTTGGCGCGTGCGCTGTTGAAAGCCCGCGAAGGTGACAGCGTGATGCTGCATGCGCCGGGCGGCCGTGAGGAGCTCGAAATTCTGGAGGTGCGTTACGAGGCTGTCGAGATCGATGCGTTTGTCCCGCAGGCACCGATCAGCCTGAATGTGGTGAAGCCACAGCAGTAACCAAAACTCGCCTATTGGCGGATGTTTTCAGGCAAAAAGTGCTGAAATCGCCCGTTGGACGGGCGTCTTGCAGGTTTGCACCTAGCGCATGATGAGCTTAAGAAGTTCCTCACGCGAGAGCTGATGGTGGCTCTCAACCGCTGCCAAGATTGCGGTGAGGGTGCCAATCCTGAGCGGGGAATGCAACGCTACGGTAAGGTGGTGCGTCGTGGGTTGTTCAGTGGTCAACCTTACGTGACTGCCGGTTTAGCGGCTAACCGTGTAACCTAAAGCCGCTAGCCCACGGATGAGCGCTGTGCCCGATAAATCACGAGGAATGTGGGGCATCCGCTCTCAGGCCGCAATCACTTCATCATGCG
>JBEILF010000056.1:0-14706 GCA_040379385.1 Burkholderiales bacterium
AAGCGCATGGCTTGGCCGAGGAAGTATCGCGGTTCAGGCTACCGTAAATGATGTGTGCGGAGATCGCCAAGCTGCATGATCCTCGCAAAAACGATGGCCCAAACAATGCACCCACCGGGTGCATTGTTGTTTCTGGCGGGCCAATCAAGTAAAGACACGACAACACGGCATCAATCACACGCTGATATCGGCGGCTTTCAAGTATCTATAGACTCAGCAAAACGCTCGCGACCGCGATCGGCGCGATTCGACCGTAAAGCCGCGTGAGAGGGCGATGGCAAGCAGGATGGCGCGGCCTATGACGTCTTCAACATCGAAATCGAAGAGCTGCTGCGCCTTAGAGTTGAGATCAACAATACACCGGCTCGCGACGCGAACCACCACTGCGTCACTCATGAGTTCCAGTACCGCCCAATAGCGACTTGCAAGCTCACGACTCTACTAGCGCGGTTCCATCAACCTACTTTTTCTGTTACCCGGTTAGCAACACTTGCCAAAAAACATCACTCTTTGCAATAAGTCAACGCGGTGTGGCATATCGTAGGCATTGCGCTACGGCCATGTTCAGGCGATTATCCGTCCGAAGACGTTTTATCGGCGCGAATACAAAACATGCGGAAACAGATTTATCCTATAGCAATGAGTCCTCACGCAAAAATCCATATGCCTCGGCCTAATAAATGAGGACCGCGCTGAATCCTGGCGTTGCCAAGCGCGAGGTATTTGCCTGGGCGATGTACGACTTCGCCAATTCTGGCTATACGACAGTCGTCTTAACAGCGGTGTTTAACGCCTACTTCGTTTCTGTCATTTGCAACGACGCGGCGTGGGCAACTTTCGCTTGGACCGCAACGCTTGCCGTCTCCTACCTTGGTGTCATGCTACTCGGCCCGATCATCGGTGCCTATGCAGACGCACATGCCGCAAAAAAACGTGTGCTGATGCTGGTGACAACAGGTTGCGTGGCCGCCACGGCGGGCCTGTATGCGGCTACATCCGGCGACCTTGCGCTCGCGGTTGCACTCGTCATCATTTCCAATTTTTGTTACGCCATCGGCGAGAACATCTCAGCGGCTTTTTTGCCCGAACTTGCGGCTGCGGAGGCCATGGGCAAAGTCTCCGGTTGGGGCTGGAGCTTGGGTTATGTTGGCGGGTTGCTTGCGCTGGGGCTCTGCCTCGCCTGGATCATGACCGCAGAATCGCGCGGCGGCACTACCTCTGGTGCCGTGCCAATGACGAACCTCATCACGGCCGCAGTCTACTCAGTGGGCGCAATCATCACCTTCATTTGGCTTAAGGAACGTGCCAGCCCCACTGCAGTGTCCAGTGCGACTGCCTGGGCGCGTCTAGTACACACCGCGCGCGATGCTGCTCGATACAAAGACCTGGTCGCCATGTTTATCTGCGGCGCGTGTTATCAAGCGGGGGTGGCCACGATCATCACACTCGCCGCGATCTATGCCCAACAGGTAATGGGATTCAAGACCACCGAAACGCTGATACTGGTATTGGTGGTCAATATCACCGCCTGCATCGGCGCGTTCGGCTTTGGTTACGTGCAAGACGCCATCGGTAAGAAGCAGGCATTGATGGTGACGCTGCTGATTTGGATTGCCATGGTCTTGTTCGCATGGTTCGCCACCACACCAGCGTTGTTTTGGGTGGCGGCGAATCTGGCCGGTGTTGCCATGGGTTCGAGTCAATCGGCCGGTCGTGCGATGGTGGCGTTCTTCTCGCCGGTAGATCGGGCTGCGGAGTTCTTCGGTCTGTGGGGTGTGGCCACTCGTCTTGCCGCCATCGCTGGACCGCTGACCTACGGCGCAGTGTCGTGGGCATCTGGCGGCAACCACCGGCTGGCGATGCTGATCACGGGTGTTTTTTTTATTGCGGCGATCGTTGCACTAATGCGAGTGAATGAATCACGCGGTCGCACGGCAGCGTTGACTTCAGGCGCAAACTCGCCATTCGGCGAGTAGTTCCAGCCATTTTGCGCTGAAACTGCGCGTCCCTATTGCACTTCACCCATTTCCGCCCAGTCGACTGTTTCGTTGCGCCGCCGCAATTTGGTCAAAACCAAGCGAAAATAGTCCTTAGCTGTTGCCATCTGCGTGTCGCCAATCGTTTTCCTACCTAAACCATAATGTCAAACGAACCAACCGCACCCCACGCCACAAACTTCATCCGCAACATCATCGACGCGGATCTCGCCGCCAATGCCTACGCCGCTCGCAAGTGGTGCGGTCGCCCCGGTACCGCCGCAGAGCAAAAGGACGCACCACCGGATAGCGCAAGAATTCGCACGCGCTTTCCGCCCGAGCCGAATGGCTATCTACACTACGGCCATGCGAAGTCGGTGTTGCTGAACTTCAATCTCGCCCGCGATTATGGCGGTATCTGCCACCTTCGGTTCGACGACACCAATCCAGAAAAGGAAGAACAAGAATTTGTCGACGGCATCGTCGATGCGGTGCGTTGGCTGGGAGGGCAGTCGGCACCGGACAACCCCGACGCCCCGATTTATTTCGCGAGCGACTACTTCGATTGGATGTATCGATTCGCCGAGCATTTGATCGAACACGGCCACGCGTATGTAGATTCGCAGTCCGCCGAACAAATGCGCGCCAACCGTGGCACATTGACTGAGCCCGGCACGCCGTCGCCATTCCGCAACCGCACAGTCGACGAGAACCTGAAACTTTTCCGCGAGATGCGCGACGGGCTTCACGCCGAAGGCTCGCATGTGCTTCGCGCCAAAATCGACATGGCGTCGCCCAACATCAATCTGCGCGACCCGGCGATCTACCGCATCAAGCATGCGCACCATCACCGCCAAGGCGGTAAGTGGCATATATATCCAATGTACGCCTACGCTCACCCGATCGAGGATGCGCTGGAAAACATTACGCATTCAATCTGCACACTTGAGTTTGAAGATCAGCGCCCCTGGTATGACTGGCTGCTGACAAAGCTTGCGGAAGTAGGCGAACTGCTGAAGCCGCTGCCCAAGCAAATCGAATTCTCGCGCCTCAACCTCACCTACATCATTACCAGCAAGCGTTACCTGAAGCAATTGGTCGATCAACATCATGTTGAAGGCTGGGATGATCCGCGTATGCCGACCATCGTCGGTGCGCGTCGTCGCGGCTTTGCGCCAGAGGGGTTCCAGTTGTTCGTCGAGCGCATCGGCGTATCCAAAGCTGATTCGTGGATCGACCTCACGGTGTTGGAAGACTGCCAGCGCGAAGTGATGAACGATGCATGCTTACGCCGTGTGGCGGTGTTGAATCCGCTCAAACTTGAAATCACCAATTACGACGCTGCCGCTGCTGAAATGTGTCTGGCACCCAATCACCCACAACAGTCGGAAACCGGCAAACGCGAAGTCCCGTTCTCGCGCCAGTTGTGGATTGAGCGGGAAGACTTCGAAGAGACGCCGCCAAAAGGATTTTTCCGCTTGTTTCCCGGCAACAGTGTGCGGCTACGCTATGCGTATGTGATCAGGTGCACCGGCTGTGAAAAGGATCATGCCGGCAATGTAATCAAAGTCTTCGCAGAGTATTTGCCGGAAACCAAGTCAGGCAGCGCGGGCGCAGACAGCGTGAAGGTCAAGGGTAACATCCATTGGCTCTCGGCTAAACACGCACACGCCGCCGAGGTACGCTTGTTTGATCGTTTGTTCAAGGCACCGCATCCCGGTCGTAACAGCAACAACTTCCTTGAGGACCTCAATCCGAATTCAAAGACGGTAATCTCTGCCTATCTGGAGCCGTCTCTGCTGGACGCGCAGCCAGATGACCGCTTTCAGTTTGAACGTCACGGGTACTTTGTGGCTGATCGTGTTGAATCGACACCGGGGTGCCCCGTATGGAATCGCGCAGTCACGCTGAAGGATTCTTGGGCTGTCCAAAAATAGAAATACAGTCGGAGGAAACATGCAATTCAACAAACAAAACGCTAAACTTCGCACGCTACTCGCGGCCGGATTCGCCGCCCTTTACTTAGCAACAGGCATGGCTTCACAGGCGACGGCGCAGGGGCAAACGACATTCCCGACGAAGCCGATCAAGCTCATCATTGGCTTTCCACCGGGTGGTCCGCTCGACACACACGCGCGTGTCCTGACCGACCAATTGCAAAAGACTTTGGGGCAACCCATCGTCGTTGATTACAAGCCTGGTGCAGGCGGCACGATCGGCGCGAATGAAGTGAGTAAATCCCCGGCGGATGGATATACCTTGTTGATGGCGAACACCGGCACGATGGTCATCAACCCCTTCGTCTATACCAAGAATATCTACGATACATTGCGTGATTTCACGCCGGTCGCGCGCACGGCGCAGCAACCGCTCGCATTGGTCGTCACCAACGACTTTCCGGCAAAGACACTCGGCGAATTCATCGCCTACGCCAAGAAAAACCCAACCGCAGTGAACTACGGCTCGGCCGGTAATGGCGGCATCTCGCACCTCGTACCGGAAATGCTAGAAGATGCTGTGGGCATTCAGATGACCCACATTCCCTACAAGGGCAGCGCCCCCGCATTTACGGATTTGCTCGCAGGCCAGGTACAGTTTATGGCGGAGTCGGTGCCGCAGGTTGCGCAATATGTGAAGGCCGGAAAAGTCCGCGCACTAGCCATGACCGGCAAAGAACGCAACAACGCCATTCCCGACGTACCGACGATGGCGGAAGCCGGCGTGAAGAACTTCGAGATTGTGGGTTTCTACGGCGTGCTCGCACCGCCAAACTTACCGAAAGATATCCTGGCCAAACTAAGCGAGGCGTTTCAGAAGGCGCTGAACTCTGAGGAAGTGAAAGCAAAGATGATCCAACAAGGTGCCGACCCGGCGTATCTGGACCCCGCAGCGTTCTCAGCATTTCTCAAATCACAGAGCGCTCGTTGGCAGTCGGCGGTGGTGAAAGCGAAGGTCAAGCTAGACTAACTGCGCTGGCACCCGAGCGCGGCTCACACCATGTATCTGCCCGATCACTTTGCCGAGACCCGCCAAGATGTGTTGCTGTCACTCATCGAGGCACATCGGCTTGCCACGATCGTACGCCAAGATCCCGACGGCTTGGTGGCCGATCATATCCCGCTTATCATTTATCAGCGCGGCGATCTGCTGTCGCTACGCGGTCATGTTGCGCGCGCCAATCCATTGTGGCGCTTGGCCGACGGTAAAGACGTGTTGGTTGTTTTTCAGGGCCCGCAGAGCTACATCTCCCCCGGCTGGTACCCGAGTAAAGCGGAGCACGGCAAAGTCGTTCCGACATGGAACTATGCGGTGGTCCACGCATCCGGTCGTTTGGTCGCCATTGATGACACTTGCTGGCTGCACGGCCATGCAAACGAATTGACCGATGCCAACGAAGCTAGGTTTAAGAAAGCGTGGAAAGTCTCTGACGCCCCCGCCGCTTACATTGCGGCCACCGCGCGCGCGATTGTCGGCATCGAGATTACCGTCACCCGCATGACGGGAAAGTGGAAGGTGAGCCAAAATCGCAGTGCTGCCGACCGCGCCGGCGTGGCATCCGGCCTGCGCAATGTTGGCGATACATCCGGCATGATTGCGTTGGTCGCGCCGTCTGAGCAAACGCCGTAAAGTGCAGTCCCGCAATCGGGCGAGCCCGCATGACCCAATTCTATTGGACATGACTACCGGATCGCGCGATGATTGTTTGAGCAGACGGTAATGATTCCGGTGAGGCGATTTTTTACACGTCAAGCGAAGTATCGGATGTAGGTTTTGCGCTGCTCGATTACCGGTCAAATACCAATATCGACATGTAGATCGGTGAAATGGTGGTCTTGCCCCCCCGCCACCACCAAATGCGCTGTTGCAAACGGGGTTTTGCGGGTGCTCCGTTGACATGCTACGCATGATCGCCGATTGATCGGAAGCCGACTTTGCGGTTCCACCTCGTCTGACCGACCCTAACACTGCCTGGCAGCCAGCGTGGCAGACCAACGTTCGCGTCAGATCGACATTCTCCTCAATGCTGGGCGGCATACGAGTAAGTGGGGGACGGTAGCGCGGAACTCGCGAAGCACCGGCAAAGGCCAAACCGCAGAAAAAACTAACTTGGTTGAGTTGCTAAAAGGCCTATTTGGGAGTTAGCACATGTTAATATTATAACTTCTTTAAACTAACATCCGCTCCCGCGTTAGTGTTGTTTCGATATTGACGACGGAACATTTGCATAAGATTCATACGGGCAGTCGGTAGGAGAGAAGAGCCATCGCGGGGATCGGACTACGCGCCAATGTTGAAGAAGTTGTTGTCCGCTGATAGCCCAATACGGCTAGCCCTTGGTGTTTGCGGTGCCTATGTGGCGATCACACTGACCTGGGTGCTTATCACCGACTGGGCACTGTCTTCGTTTGTGGATGCCGCGCAGGTCCCAAGCGTTGAGAGTTTCAAACCATTTGTCTTTATCTTTATCGCTGTATCTGCGGCGCTACTGTTTGTTTTCGTAACGCGATTCACTCGCGCCGCAGATGGCCGTGGGAACAAGGCAACTAGCGTTGCTGCTGCCGCGCCACCTACGCGCGGCTTGCCGCAAACTATTGCACTAGCGGTGGGTACGGCCATCCTGCTGGTTTTGTTTAACCTCGTCTACTCGTTAAACGCGGATCGACGGGAGCGAATCAAGGCCGCTGAGGAAAGCGCGCAAAATCTCGCCAAGGCCATTGATGAACACACGGCAGCTATGTTCAAGGCAGTTGAGCTTTCGCTTGCCGCCGCCTCTCGGGTCTACACTGAACCTGCGGCTTCGATAGTAGAACGCGACCAACGTGTCGTAACCCAGCTACTAGCAGACTTACGCGCGCTGCCCTACGTCAAGACGCTCTTTATCGTTGACGCCAGCGGCAAAATTGCGCTTAGCACGGACACGAACAACGGGGCACCTATCAAATTCGTCAGTCATTCCTACTTTATCGAGGCGCGCGATAGTCAGACGCGACAAATGCTGATCGGCAGTCCATCCGAGAACTGGATTGCTGGTGCCGAGCAGTTTGTGGTCGCGCGTCGTATCGAAGGCGCTAATCGAGTGTTTATGGGCATTGCCGTGGCAATGATTGAATCTGCCCGGCTACAGTCGTTCTACGATACTCTGAGGGTAGGTGAGCGAGGCTCGATATCGATTCTCAGGCGTGACGCTACGTTGCTGGTAAGGTCGCCGTTCACAAAAGCAATCGTCGGCAGCAACTATCGCAATACCTTTCTGTTTCAGAAAGCACTGCCTGCAGCCAAAACCGGCACCTTTACCTCTGATAGCCAACTCGACGGCATTCGTAAACTGCTCTCGTATCGCGAACTCGCCGATTGGCCAGTGGTGGTCGCCGTCAGCTACGACGAAGCCGAAGTGCTCAGCGCATGGGTTCGGAGTGGGCGCACCTACAGCTTTATATCGCTGGGTTTTGCGCTGGCGTTGATTTGGCTGGGATGGTTGTTGTGGCGCGGCCTAAAGCAGGACCAATTCGCACAAACTACCAAGCAAAATGAGCAGCGTTTTAGAAAACTGACGGAGCTGTCCTCCGGTTGGTACTGGGAACAAGACACGAGTTTTCGTTATGTGCTGTTATCACAAAATTTTTCTGATTGTACTGGTATCGCACCTAGCAGGGTGCTTGGAAAGACCCGTGAAGACCTAAGCACCAATGATCGAGATATTCAACTTGCCATCACCGCCGCGCAGCAGGCGCATCAAACTTTCCGCGACGTCACCTACCGGCGGATATTGCCTGACGGTAGCGAAAAGTGGTACCAAACCAGCGGGGTACCGCTATTTGATGCCGCCGGTATGTTCACTGGTTATCTCGGCACAACCAAAGACATGACCGCGCTCATGCGCGCGCAACAGGCCGTCGTCGAAAGTGAAAGACGCTATCGCTTGATGTTCGATTTGAATCCGCATCCGATGTGGGTATTTGACGCACAGTCGTTCGGCTTCCTGCTAGTCAATCAAGCCGCGTGTAAGCAGTATGGTTACTCGGCAGATGAATTCATGGATATGACGATCTTCGACCTGCATCCACCATCCGAGCTAACGAGACTGAAAGCCGCACTTGAAAAGTCCCGCGAACCGCGTGACTCTGGGGACTGGCTGCACCGCAGACAGAGCGGTGCACTGCTTACAGTACGAATCATCGCCAACGATATACAATTTTTTGATTCCCCCGCGCGTCTTGTCCTAGCGCTCGACATCGCTGAACTGCGCCAAGCAGAGACCAAGATTGTCAAGTTCAATAGCCAGCTTGAGGAGCGCGTCAGCACCCGTACCGCCGAACTCGAATCAATGAACCGTGCTCTGGAATCATTCTCCTACAGCGTCGCGCACGATCTGCGCGCGCCGCTGCGCCATATCAACGGATATGCGACCCTGCTGCAGGAATCGAGTGCGAGACTTCCCGAATCCACCAAGCGTCATTTGGATATCATCGCGAAAACTGCTGAACACATGGGCAACCTGATCGACGCGATGCTTGACCTGTCACGGGTATCACCCGTCACGTTTCGGCTTGCTCCCGTAGATATGAACCGCCTCATCGACGAAGTCCTCATTGATGGCAAGCGCGAGATGGGCGCACGCACCATTCAATGGTCGATCAACGAACTGCCCAGTGTCATAGGCGACGCTCGGCTGCTGCGACAGGTGTTCATCAACCTCGTCACGAACGCTGTCAAATTCACCGCAAGACAGGCCAATGCAGCAATCGAAATTGGTACTGATCAGCAGTACCGCGACCAGCTTCGCGATGGCGAAGCTGTGATCTACGTCCGCGACAACGGTGCCGGCTTTGACATGGCACACTCCAACAAGCTGTTTAACGCGTTCCAACGCTTGCATACCGAGGACGAATTCCCCGGCACCGGTATTGGGCTGGCAACGGTATCGCGCATTGTTGAGCGCCATGGGGGGCGCGTGTGGGCAGAAGCACAGCTGGGACGGGGTGCAACGTTTTACGTGCTACTGAAGGTGGCGAGAATCTTTCAGCAAACATGAATCATGACGGGCACTTTCAGCACGTTTTGTCCGAAGGCACCCGTCCTGCCACGAAATTAATGCCCTATGCTGCTGTCGGTGTGCCTGCCATGTAACTCTCCAGCGGCGGACACGAGCACAGCAAGTTGCGATCACCGTAGACGTTATCCACCCGCGCGACCGGTACCCAGTATTTGTTTTGCTTCAAGCTTGGTACCGGATAAGCAGCCGTTTCACGTGTGTAGTCGTGCATCCAGTTTTCAGCCATCAGCATTTGCGCCGTATGCGGCGCATTTCGTAGCGGATTGTCGTCGCGGTCGATGTGCCCTTCCTCCACGGCGCGTATCTCGTGGCGAATCTGGATCATGGCATCACAAAAACGATCCAACTCCCGTTTCGACTCGGACTCAGTTGGCTCGATCATCAGCGTCCCCGCAACTGGGAAACTCATCGTCGGCGCATGGAAGCCAAAGTCAATTAAACGTTTGGCGATGTCTTCATTGCTAATGCCGGTGCTTTCCTTGAGTGGACGAATGTCCAAGATGCACTCGTGCGCCACCAAGCCTTCATTACCCGAGTAGAGCACCGGAAAATGCGCTGCTAAACGTTTCGCCACATAGTTGGCATTCAGAATCGCGACTTCGGTGGCGCGCCGTAAACCGGATGCACCCATCATGGCGATGTAGGCCCATGAGATCGGCAGAATCGATGCGGAGCCAAACATTGCGGCACTCACTGGGCCTACCTTGTTGTCGGTGCGCATCGGATCACCTGGAAGAAATGCCGCCAGATGTGCGCGCACACCGATCGGCCCCACACCGGGGCCACCACCCCCGTGGGGAATACAAAACGTCTTGTGCAAATTAAGGTGCGAAACATCCGAGCCAAACTTGCCCGGCTGCGCCACACCGACTAGCGCGTTTAAGTTCGCACCATCCATATAGACCTGACCGCCCCGCTGGTGAATGATGTCGCAAATTTCAGTAATCGCATCTTCAAACACACCGTGCGTCGAGGGGTAAGTCACCATCAACGCGGCGAGGCGATCCTGGTACTCATCCGCCTTTGTGCGCAAATCAGCCAGATCGACGTTGCCGCGATCATCACACGCGATGACCACCACCTCCATGCCGACCATCTGCGCCGAGGCAGGATTGGTGCCGTGTGCCGATGAGGGGATCAAACAAATATTACGATGGGCCTCACCGCGGGAGCGATGATAAGCACGAATCGCCAATAGGCCCGCGTATTCGCCTTGTGCACCGGAATTGGGTTGTAGCGAGACAGCATCGTATCCGGTGATTTCACAAAGCTGTGCTTCGAGTGTTGATGTCAATTGCTGGTAACCCAACGTTTGATCCACTGGCGCAAACGGATGGACGCCATTAAAGCCGGGCCAGGTCACGGGAATCATCTCGCTGGTGGCGTTGAGCTTCATGGTGCAAGAACCGAGCGGAATCATGGTGCGATCAAGCGCCAAGTCTTTATCAGAGAGGCTACGGATATAACGCAGCATTTCGGTTTCTGAATGATGCGTGTTGAATACTGGATGAGTGAGGAACGCCGAGGTGCGTTGTAGCGCTCCTGGAATCATCGAGTGTGCCTTGATATCAGCAATCTTTAGTGCGGGCTTGCCAGCGGCATCTGCAAAAATCGACAACAGTTGCTCTACGTCGCTCGGGCCGTGGGTCTCATCGAAGGAAACACCAACCACCGGCTGCCCCGCGAAGTCACGCAGATTGATTTCCAGCCCAAGCGCGGCATCCAAAATCTGTTTGCGCCGCTCGCCAACGCGAACCGTGATGGTATCGAATACGTGCGCAGGGATGACTTCGTATTCGAGCTGCGCCAAGCCGGCGGCAAAAGTCGCTGCGAGTGTATGCGTACGGCGCGCGATCTCGGTCAAACCACGCGGTCCGTGGTAGACGGCATACATGCTTGCCATCACCGCAAGCAATACTTGGGCAGTACAAATGTTTGATGTCGCCTTTTCACGGCGGATGTGTTGTTCTCGCGTCTGCATGGCGAGCCGCAAGGCTCGGTTACCCTGTGCATCCACCGACACGCCTACCAATCGACCCGGCATCGAGCGCTTAAACGCATCTTTACAAGCCAGATAAGCGGCATGCGGTCCACCAAATCCAAATGGCACACCAAATCGTTGCGACGTGCCAACGACAATGTCAGCACCCCACTCGCCTGGTGGCTTGAGCAGTGTCAGTGCCAGCAGGTCGGCACAGGCGACAAACAGCGCGCCCTTTGCATGTGCTGCGAGCGCGTACGGTGCCATGTCATGAATCTGCCCGTAAGTCGAAGGATACTGAACAACTACACCGAAGTAGTCGTTATCGTCCATGAGTTTTGGTGCAAACCCAACCTTGACCTCTATGCCTAATGGCTCGGCGCGGGTGTTGATCAACGCAATGGTTTGCGGGTGGCAGTCGTCCGCCACAATGATAGTGTTCGATTTTGATTTGGCAGAGCGTTTCGCCAAGGTCATTGCTTCGGCAGCAGCGGTGGCTTCATCCAAAAGTGATGAATTCGAAATCTCCATGCCTGTCAGGTCACAAACCATGGTTTGGAAGTTCAACAGCGCTTCCAACCTGCCCTGCGAAATTTCCGGTTGATACGGCGTATACGCGGTATACCAAGCGGGATTTTCAAGAATGTTGCGCAGAATCACAGCCGGGGTGTGATTGCCGTAATACCCCTGCCCGATGAACGACTTGTAAACCTTGTTCTTCGCTGCGATGCATTTTAATTCCGCCAGCACATCTTGTTCAGTACGCGGCCCATGCAGTTCGAGTAAGCCGTGCTGCAAAATTTGTTTTGGCACAATCTTGCCGATAAGGTCATCGAGCGTTGCGGCACCGACCACCTTGAGCATCGCTGCCAAGTCATCCTCGTTCGGACCAATATGGCGGGCGTGAAATTCGCTACCGTTGGTAAGCTCTGCGGGGGACATCAAATTCATCATGACTCCTGATTAACCCGCAGTGGCAACCGCTTGATAGGCGGCTGCATCAAGCAGCTTGGCGAGGTCTTCCACATTGGCGGGCTTCATTTTGAAAATCCAGTTGGCATACGGCGCACCGTTAAGTGACTCCGGTGCAGCGTCGAGCTCGCCGTTAAATTCAGTCACTTCACCACTGACCGGCGCATAAATGTCAGATGCCGCCTTCACTGACTCGACCACACCGGCAGTTTCACCCGCGCTCAACACCTCACCGAGTTTTACGTCGCCAACAAAAACCAAGTCGCCCAACATCTCCTGAGCAGGGTCGGTAATGCCAACCGTGATTGTGCCGTCTTCCTCAAGGCGGATCCATTCGTGGCTTTTGGTGTACTTGAGATTAGCTGGTATGTTCATGTGCTCTCCAGAGAAAATGAATGAAGTGATTGCAAAATTAAGAAATGAGGGCTTTACCGTTGCGTACAAACGGCATTTTGACAACCTGCGTCGGCATCAACTTGCCGCGAATATCGACGTGAACCGTATCACCGGCCACGACGGCGAGAGGCACACGCGCCATCGCCACCGAAAAACCAAGCGTCGGAGAGTGTGTACCGCTGGTGATTTCACCGTCGCCGTATGGCGTGACAACCTTCATGTGGGCGCGCAGTACGCCGCGATCAAGTAATTTCAAACCGACAAAGGCGCGCTGTTTGCCGTTTGCTTCCAAGACTTCGCGACCGATAAAGGCGCGTGGTGTTTTCATGTCCACGGTCCATGCGAGTCCTGCGTCAAGCGGCGAGACCGTCTCGTCCATCTCGTTGCCGTAGAGATTCATGCCGGCCTCGAGACGCAATGTGTCACGTGCGCCGAGTCCCGCTGGTGCGACGCCAGCCGTCTTCAACGCGCTCCAGAACGCTGGCGCATCGCAGGCCGGCAATACAATTTCAAAACCATCTTCGCCGGTGTAACCGGTGCGCGCAATCATGACGTCACCTTCCACGTGTGCCGAGAAAGCAATCAGGCTCTCACTTGCCGCGCGGCGTTGCGGCCATACCGACCACACCGCTTCACGTGCAGCGGGACCTTGCACAGCGATCATGGCGAGGTCACGCCGTGGCGTGATGGTTAAGTCCGGATGTGTCGCAGAGGCTTGTTGCTGCATCCAGGAAACATCTTTCTCCGCCGTACCGGCGTTGACGACGATACGAAAATGAGACTCACTCAGGAAGTAGATGATGAGATCGTCAATCACGCCGCCCTGCGGGTTGAGCATGCAGGAGTACAACGCCTTGCCCGGCGTTTGTAATTTATCAACATTGTTGGCGACCAGCCTACGCAAGAAACCGCGTACATCATTGCCTTTGATGTCGACATTGAGCATATGCGAGACATCAAACATGCCGGCGTGGTGCCGGACGTGGTGGTGTTCTTCGACCTGGCTGCCGTAATGCAGTGGCATCTCCCAGCCGCCGAAGTCGACCAGCTTCGCGTTACAGGCGAGGTGGGCTTCAAAAAGAGGGGTACGTTTGAGCATGATCTGAGGGTCCTTGGTAGATGACCCCTGCGCACCGAAAGGTGTCGGCACCGTCGCGAGCAACGCGGAGCGGCCGGACTTTGGAGATGGAGCGGACACGCGTTAGGCGTCCGACTAGCACCGCAGACGGCGATCCCGCGCTGCACAGCAGGTGAAGACACCTTACCGTGCGCAGGGTCCCCTCTGTCCTTGGTGCCTGAGAGTTTCCCGGCAACTAATCCGGTATCACCTTCGGCGAGCCGCATACGGTCTGCGACTTCTCTCCAGAGTTGCCCGTCTGTGTGGTTCTCGGTACCTGAGCGATTTCGGGTGATTACGCCTTCGGCGGCTGCTTGATTGCGGCAGCGCTCTCCCACACGACGTGAAAGCACCGGCATTCTAGCTGATAGAGGGGTTCCATGGTTCGGATTTACAAGCGCCTCGGCAAGTGACCAAAGTCGCCTATTGGCGGACATCTCCAAGCATTTATTGCTGAAGATGCCCGTGAAATGGCGAGTTTCGTTTTCTGGGTTCCACCAAAGCCGCACTCGGGGACCGGCTTATAATGCGCCGGCCATCGCCCATTTAGAATCTCGGGGCACGGTTGCAAATCCAGTGTCGGCATACGCCACCTCATTCCTTTCTGCCTTCTCCCTTCACTCTTAGCTCTTGGAAAAACATGTCCGCTACCAAAATGTTCACACCCGTCAAAATTGGCAACATCACGCTTGCCAATCGTGCCGTCATGTCGCCCATGACGCGAAGCCGCGCGGTTGATGCCAACACGCCAAACACGCTAATGGCAGAGTATTACGGCCAACGGGCCAGCGCCGGCCTCATCATCACCGAGGGGGTATCCCCCTCGCCTAATGGCCTTGGGTATCCGCGCATTCCCGGCCTCTACAATGCCGCTCAAGCCGCCGGCTGGAAGCTCACCACCGACGCGGTTCACTCCGCAGGCGGCAGGATTTATGTCCAATTGATGCACACGGGGCGCGTGACCCAGGCAGCCAATCTTCCGCCAGGTGCCGAAGTGATTGGCCCAACTGATGCCATCTGCCCCGGCGAGATGTACACCGATAGCAAGGGCATGCAGCCGCACAGCCAACCACGCGCCATGACACAAGCTGACATCGACCACGCTGTGGCGGAATACGCAACGGCCGCCAAACTCGCGGTTGAAGCGGGTTTTGACGGCATCGAGTTGCACGCAGCCAATGGCTACCTAATTGAACAGTTCCTCAACGCC
>JBEILF010000057.1:0-14594 GCA_040379385.1 Burkholderiales bacterium
CAGCTGGCGAGATCGGCGGCCAATTCAACATGGCCAAGCACATCCCCGGTAAAGAGGAGTTTCACGAAACGCTGCGCTACTTCTCGCGCCTAATTCAAGCCACCGGGGTGAAGCTGAGTTTGAACCGCCGCGTTTCGGCGGATGATCTCAAGGCCTTCGACGAAGTGGTGGTGGCCACAGGCGTGACGCCGCGTGACCCGAAAATTCCCGGCCAAGACAGCCCAAATGTGTTGAGCTACATCGACGTTTTGTTGCACAAGAAGCCCGTCGGTAAACGTGTTGCCGTGATTGGCGCAGGCGGTATTGGTTTCGATGTCGCCGAATTTTTGGTCGAAGATCATTCGCCGACCATGGATCTGCAAGCGTGGAAGCGCGAATGGGGTGTGGGCGATCCTTCCGCAGCACGCGGCGGCTTGGTTAAACCCGAGGTCACCCCACCAGCAAGACAGGTCACGTTACTGCAACGTAAGGCGACCCAGCTGGGCAAGGGCTTGGGCAAGACCACCGGGTGGATTCACCGCGCGGCATTGAAGAAAAAGAAAGTCGAAATGCTCGCCGGCGTGAACTACGACGCCATCGATGAACGCGGGCTTCACATCAGCTTTGGCGAGAAAAAAGAAAACCCGACGCTGCTCGAGGTCGACACCATCGTGTTGTGCGCGGGCCAGGTACCGCTGCGTGAGTTGGTGGCACCACTGCAGGCGGCTGGGGTAAAAACACACTTGATTGGTGGCGCATTTGAAGCCGGCGAGTTGGATGCCAAGCGCGCGATTGACCAGGGCACGAGGTTGGCGCTTTCTATTTAGTTCGGTCATCCGATACGGCGCTGGCACCAGACGGCTAACATCGCCTATTGACGGGTGTTTTCAAGCATTTTTGGCTGAAAACGCCCGCCGAATGGCGGGTTTTGAGTTTTCTATCTGTCACGATTGTCTTGATGTTCGTCATGGGTCGCATGCGGCTTGACCGCTATCCTTGCTTACACCAAAATTTTAGTGACTGTGCCCAGCCAAGGCCACACCACCAGCAGCGCGCCACGTATCCGCACGGATGCCGAACCCGCTAAGTTCCGGAGAGTGTTTAGATGAACGACCGCGCCACGATTGTGATTCCACTGGCCGAAGTCCGCAGCAAAGTGAAGCCCCGCAGCGCTCCCAAAGGTCGCCAAGTCGACCCGGACGCGCGGGAAATGATCGCCGCGCTGCTCGGTGGCTGCGACGCCGTTGGTCACCTCAGGCGCGATCTATTGGTTGAATATTTGCATTTGATTCAAGACCGTTTCGGCCACTTGAGTGCGGCGCATATGGCGGCGCTAGCCGAGGCGATGAAGATCTCACAGACGGAAGTCTATGAAGTCGCGACCTTCTATCATCACTTTGATGTCATCAAAGAAGGTGAGGCTGTACCCGTAGCCCTTACTGTTCGTGTCTGCAAAACCTTGAGCTGCAGCATGGCCGGCGCGCACAATCTGCTACAAAAACTACCT
Source organism: Burkholderiales bacterium (assembly GCA_040379385.1). Classification (GTDB taxonomy): domain Bacteria; phylum Pseudomonadota; class Gammaproteobacteria; order Burkholderiales; family Usitatibacteraceae; genus UKL13-2. Next base: position 1,487 of record JBEILF010000057.1, read on the forward strand.
GATGTTTTGGGTAAAGAGGTGCGTGTGATCGCCACACCGTGCATCGGTCGCTGCGCCGAAGCGCCGGCGGTTTGTGTCGGGCAGCACGCGTTTGGTCACGCCACGGTCGAGAGTGTTGTAAAGGCGGTTTGCGAGCAGGACACTAAACCCACCGCGCAACAAACCACGACACACGTCGGACTCAAACAGTACCTCGCCGAGGGCGGCTATCAAACGCTGCTCGCGGTGCTGAGCGGCAAACGCGATGTGGAAGCCGTCATCGCAGAGATGGAACACTCCGGCCTGCGCGGCTTGGGTGGCGCGGGATTTCCGACCGGCCGCAAATGGCGCATCGTCCGAGCTGAGACCGCACCGCGTCTGATGGCGGTGAACATCGACGAGGGCGAGCCAGGTACGTTCAAAGATCGCCACTACCTTGAGCGCGATCCGCATCGCTTCATCGAAGGTATGTTGATCGCCGCGCATGTAGTCGGCATCGATGCATCGTATGTGTATCTGCGTGACGAATATCACCACTGCCGCGCCATCATCGAAGCCGAAATGGCGGTCGCCATCGGTTGGGCAAATGCGCGTGGGCTCGCGTTGCCGAAGATCGAAATCCGTCGCGGTGCCGGCGCGTATATCTGCGGCGAAGAATCGGCGATGATCGAATCCATCGAAGGCAAGCGCGGCATGCCGCGGCTGCGTCCGCCATATGTGGCGCAGGTGGGTTTGTTTGATCGCCCTACACTCGAACACAACTTTGAGACGCTCTACTGGGTGCGCGACATTCTTGAAAAAGGGGCGGCGTGGTTTAGCGGCTACGGTCGCAACGGCCGTAAAGGCCTGCGCTCATTTTCGGTGTCGGGTCGCGTCAAACAGCCGGGGGTGCATCTGGCACCTGCGGGCATCACAGTGAAAGAGCTCATCGACGAATACTGTGGTGGCATGCAAGACGGCCACACGTTTTATGCGTACCTGCCGGGTGGCGCGTCCGGCGGCATCTTGCCGGCGAGCATGGGCGATATCCCTCTCGACTTCGACACGTTGCAGCCGCATGGTTGCTTCATCGGCTCGGCCGCGATTGTCGTCATGTCGCAGCACGACAAAGCGAGAGACGCTGCGCTGAACCTGATGGAATTTTTTGCGCACGAGAGTTGCGGTCAGTGCACGCCGTGTCGTGTTGGTACGGAAAAAGCCGTGACGCTCCTCGAAGAATCGAAATGGAAGACGGGATTGCTTGAAGAGTTATCGCAGGCGATGGTCGATGCGTCGATTTGCGGGTTGGGGCAGGCGGCACCGAATCCGATACGGTGTGTGATTAAGCATTTTTCGCATGAGATCTCGTGATTACGGTGAACACATACGCTTTAGTCACGATCACTAGTTTGTCATCCCGGCGCACAACCTCTGTGGTTGTGCGCCTGGGCGACAGTTTTCAGTAGGGGTGACTGAATGAGTAGTGTCGCGAAACTACCAGTGAGTAATACAACTGGCCCCCGTCCCCGCGTAGGCGGGGACCCAGTTTGGTCACCTCACGATGAAGTGAAATTGGACCCCAGTGCGTTCACGTAAATGCGCCGGGGAGACACCTGTTATTTTTCGGTTGCCGCTATGAATATGATGTCCGAACCCCTCATCGAACGCGCTACCGTCGAATTCACCCTCGACGGTGAAAAGGTCACCGCGTTTGCCGACCAAACGCTGATCGAAATTGCCAAACAACACGGCAAAGAAATTCCACACCTCTGCTACAAGCCCGGCTATCGCCCCGACGGCAACTGCCGTGCGTGTGTGGTCGAGATCAATGGCGAGCGCACGCTGGCAGCATCATGCTGCCGCCACCCGAGCAACGACATGGAAGTGTCAACCGCATCGCCACGCGCGCTGCACTCGCAAAAGATGGTGCTGGAGTTGTTGAATTCGGACGCGCCGGACAAAAACTACAAGCCGCAAGAAAACGAACTCAGCAAATGGTCGGCAAAGCTCGGCGTCACCGAGTCTCGCTTCGCATCCAGAGTGGCAAAGCACCCCGCACCGGCGCCCGACTTCTCACATCCGGCGATGAGTGTGAATCTGGATGCGTGCATTCAATGCACACGCTGCGTTCGCGCCTGCCGTGAAGAACAGAACAATGACGTCATCGGCTACGCGTTCCGCGGTGCCGAGTCGAAAATCGTATTTGACTTTGACGACCCGATAGGTACATCTACGTGTGTCGCGTGCGGCGAATGCGTGCAAGCCTGCCCCACCGGTGCGCTGGCACCCGCCAAAGAAGCGTATGCCGCAATGGCGGACAACAAAGTCGACAGCGTTTGCCCGTACTGCGGCGTCGGTTGCCAGCTCACCTATCACATCAAAGACAACAAGATCATTCGTGTCGAAGGCCGTGATGGCCCGGCGAACCAATCGCGCCTGTGCGTCAAAGGCCGCTTCGGCTTTGATTACGTACACCACAAACAGCGTCTCACCAAACCGTTGATTCGCAAGCCAAATGTGCCGAAGAACGGCGACTTGCGCATGAACCCGGAGAACTGGCGCGACATCTTCCGCGAAGCCACATGGGAGGAAGCGCTCGACCTAGCGGGGGGCACTCTTGCCAAGATTCGCCATCAGCATGGCCCCAAGTCATTAGCCGGGTTTGGTAGTGCCAAGGGCTCAAACGAAGAAGCGTATCTCTTCCAGAAACTGGTGCGCGTCGGCTTTGGCTCGAACAATGTCGATCACTGCACACGTCTGTGTCACGCCTCAAGCGTAGCCGCGCTGCTGGAGGGCGTGGGCTCGGGTGCGGTATCAAATCAAGTAGGCGATGTTGAAAATGCCGAAGTGATTTTTGTCATCGGCGCGAATCCAACGTCAAATCATCCCGTTGCGGCGACTTGGATCAAGAATGCCGCAAACAGAAATGCAAAACTGATTGTTGCCGATCCGCGCCGTAATGATTTGTATCGCCATGCGTGGCGCTACCTGCAGTTCAAACCGGATATGGATGTGGCGATGTTAAACGCGATGATCCATACCATCATCGAAGAAGGTTTAGTTGATGAAGACTTTATCAAGAACCGCACCGAGAATTACGAAGCGCTGAAGGCTAATGCAAAGCAGTTTTCGCCCGAAAAGATGGCACCTCTGTGTGGTATTCCAGCCGAGACACTGCGCGAGGTGGCGCGGGCTTATGCAACCTCGAAAGCCTCGATCATTCTTTGGGGCATGGGGATCTCGCAACACGTCCACGGCACCGACAACGCGCGCTGTTTGATCGCACTGGCATTGATGACCGGTCAGGTGGGGAAGCCAGGTTCGGGATTGCATCCGCTGCGCGGACAAAACAATGTACAGGGCGCATCTGACGCGGGCTTGATCCCGATGATGTTCCCGGACTACAAACGTGTTGATAACCGCGAGAACCACGCTCGCTTTGAAAAACTTTGGAACACAAAACTAGATGACAAGCCCGGGCTGACGGTTGTCGAAATCATTGATGCGGCGTGCGACGGCCGTATCAAGGGCATGTACGTGATGGGGGAAAACCCCGCGATGTCAGACCCAGACTCCAACCATGCGCGTGCCGGCTTGGCCAATCTGGAAATACTGGTGGTGCAAGACATCTTCTTGACCGAAACCGCCTATCTTGCGGATGTGGTGCTGCCAGCATCTGCCTGGCCGGAAAAAACGGGAACGGTCACCAATACTGACCGCATGGTGCAGCTTGGCCGCCGCGCGCTCGATATGCCAGGCGAGGCCCGGCAGGATTTGTGGATCATCCAACAACTCGCCAAACGTCTCGGCCTGGACTGGAATTACATCGGCGAGGAGAGTGGCGTTGCCGCCGTCTATGAAGAAATGCACATCGCGCAAAGCTCTATCAGCGGCATCAGCTGGGATCGCCTTAATCGTGAATCGTCGGTCACCTATCCGTGTAAAGACGATAATGACCCCGGCCAGCCGGTGGTGTTCATCGATAAGTTCCCCACAGCATCCGGCCGCGCTAAATTTGTGCCGGCCGACATCATCCCCGCTAACGAGCGGCCCGACACTGAATTTCCATTTGTGCTCATTACCGGGCGTCAACTCGAACATTGGCACACCGGCTCCATGACGCGCAGGGCATCGGTGCTCGACGTGATCGAGCCCAGCGCGGTGGTGAGTATGAACCCGATCGATATGCGCAAGGTTGGTGTTGCTGCGGGCGAAACCGTGACCATCGCATCACGCAGAGGTGAAGTCGGTATCACGGTTCGTGCAGACGAAGGCACACCGGTAGGCAGCGTATTTATGCCATTTGCGTTTTATGAGGCACCAGCCAATATGCTCACCAACCGGGCGCTCGACCCGTTCGGCAAAATTGCAGAGCTAAAGTACTGCGCGGTGAACGTCACCAAGGGTGCCGAGCTGGTTGAGCCTTCGAGTTACGGCGGTGGTATGGCCTTCAAGAATACGGACGCGGCCGCCTAGCCTGAATATTTCATGGGCTGCCGCTTGCTTAGAAGGACGTTGCCTCTAGGCGATTGGCAAACCAATTTGGCTCGTTTCTCGCTTGCTGTGGATGCGGGCTACAGGTTGGCTTGCGGGCGATTGGACGGCAATGTTTCGCCTTGCTGCCGAAGCATAGCCCGCTATGCTGTGGTCGGTCAGGCAAAAAATCGCTCGCCTGTTCACCTACTCGCCCGCTTTCGAACGCGCCCCCATGAAATATTCAGGCTAGCTACAGAGTATTGCGCTGCAACAAATGGCATAAATCGCTGTCAAAATGCGGCATTGCACGCTCATTACCCTGTGCAGCAGTATTCGGCGCACCACCTTTGCCAATCGAAGCGCCGATGGATGTGCCTATAGGATTGCCGCATGACGATTAAGACGCACAAAATTGCCGTGATCCCGGGGGATGGGATTGGGAAAGAAGTGATGCCAGAAGGCCTGCGCGTGCTGGAAGCGACCGGCCGTAAATTCGGTATCAACTTTCAGTGGGACGAAAAACCTTGGAGCTGTGACTACTACCAGCAATACGGTCGTATGATGCCAGCCGATGGCTTGCGCGAAATTCGTCATCACGACGCGATTTTGTTGGGGGCGGTGGGATTCCCCACCGTACCAGACCACCTCTCTTTCGGCGGGTTGGTGATGGAGATTCGGCGCGAATTCAAGCTTTTCGCGAATGTGCGGCCGATCCGCTTTTTTCCCGGCGCGATTTCACCGCTGAGCAGCAGCCGCCGCCCGAGAAACATTGATTTAGTTGTGGTTCGTGAAAACATTGAGGGGGAGTACTCGTCGATCGGCGGGCGTATGTACTCCGGCAGCGACGAAGAGATTTCCATGCAACAAACGGTATTCTCGCGTCGCGGTATGGATCGTGTCATGCGGTTTGCTTTTGAGCTTGCGCGTAAGCGTGAGCGGCAGCATGTCACCTCGTGCACCAAATCGAATGCCATCGCCTACACCATGCCGCACTGGGACGAGCGCTTCGCCGACATATCGGCCGAGTACCCCGAAATTCGTACCTCGCAGTTTCATATCGATGCGCTTACCGGTGAACTCGTCAGTCACCCGGATTTGTTTGACGTGATCGTCGCATCAACGTTATTCGGTGAGATTCTTTCACGGGTGGGGTCAGCCTGTGTGGGGCCGATTGGCATTGCGCCTTCCGCAAACTTGAATCCTGATCGCGATGTGCCCAGCTGTTTCGAGCCGGTGCATGGCAGCGCGCCGGATATATTTGGACGCGGCATCGCCAACCCGATCGGACAGATCTGGAGCGGGGCCATGATGCTGGAACATCTGGGCCATACGGACGCGGCGACCGCAGTCATCAAAGCCATTGAGACCGTAATCGCCGCCGGGCCAAATACCATAGACCTCGGTGGCAAGGCGTACACGTTTGAAGTCGGCACTGCGATCGCCGAGGCGATTTAGTTCCCTGCCAAATAAAAAAAGGCGCTACGAAGCTCGGAGCGCCTTTAACTCACACTCACTGAAAAATCATCGGCGATGGCCGCGCCAGCCGCCACCATGGTGTACATAGCCGCGCGGCCAGTAGTAGCGGCCCGCGACATAGCCCAAGCCCAGCGTTAAGCCAAGCGGGACGATTGGTCCGTAGAAATAAGGGTCGTAGTAGCTGCGATAGCCAGGCTCGACATAGACCCGCTCGACCACCCGTAGCACTGGCCGGTAGCCGGGTTCATAGCTTGGTGTTGGTGTGACCGAAGGTGTGGATGCGGGCGTAGTTGACGTTTCTGTACCGATAGAGGAAGTCTCAAGTGGGATGGTGGTACCGACCGGGAATGGCAGCTGCACCTGGTGTTGTTTGCCATTGTATTCGTATACAACCTTGTAGCCAATCAACCGATCTTCGGTTACCAACTCGCACGCGCGCTGCGGTGCAGGCTTGCAGCCACGTGGTGTCTCAGTGACACGCTTCATCACTGGCGTACTGGAAACAACGTTGCCGACGGCTTGGGCGAACGTTGGCGCGCTAAGCGCCGCTGCGGAAACTATCGCCGATGCGAGAGCGGAAACTTTCAGAAAATGACGCATGGGACTTACCTCCTTGTGACGCAGCCGATGCCACCACCGAAAAGGCGCTCACTTTGACTAAACATGACGACCAAACATGGACTAATGATATGCTTTTCTAGACTGCCGGCGCGGGGGTAAGTTCAGAAATACGTGACCATCTGTAACCGCACTGAACGGGTTAGCAGCCTTCAGGACACATACAGGGGACATGTTTATAGAAGCCGCAGAAGGCCTAAACTGCGGGCTCAACATCACTAAGACATCGCCAAGACCCAAGCCCCGCACATATGACAACCCAGCCCGCCAAACCCGCCTGGCCACGCGCCTTACAGATGAGCCACGTGCGGAAACACCACGCTGATGTTGTCAACCAAGTCGAGATAGCCGCCATGGCCAATCAAACCCGTCCGCTGACCCGTGAATCAATTGTCACACTGCGCGAAATCACCGCCGAGACGGCGCGTGCGATCATGTTTCTTGATGTCGCACCGCACCAAGACGGCCTCGTAGCACCGAACGCCGTATCGATGGCGCAGGCGCACTTTGCGCCGCAGGCATGGATGCGTGCCATCTACGCGGACGAAGCGCCGGTCGGGTTTTTGATGCTCGAAGACTCGACGCTGGTCGCTAGCAACACCACGCCCGATCTTCACAACGGTGAGCGCTACATCTACCTGTGGCGGTTTATGGTGGATGTGCGCTACCAGCAGCTGGGGTACGGCGCGCAGGCCATTTCGGCGGCCATCGCTTACGCACGCACGAGGCCCGGCGTGAAATACATGCTACTTTCATTTGTGCCCGCCGAGCAAAACCCAGAAGCGTTTTATGCGCGTTTTGGTTTTGTGCGTACCGGCGAGATCGATGATGGTGAAGTGGTGATGGCGCTCGCGCTTTAGCTGTAGCTCAATCGCGAACGGCCCACCGCCTCCCTGTGTCACTGCCTCCCTAGGCCACCGCCTCCTTAGGCCGCCGCGCCGGCGCGAGTATTCCCGTGGTTGGCTAGTGCAAATAGTTTTCGTACATCTCCGACAATCTCCGCCGCCATCCTCAGCGACACCAATACCAGCACGACGTGTGCGGATTTGTTGAGCAGCGTTTGGGCATTCCCAAACTTGGCCATCTCGAGCGTGGCATCACCGACGACGATGAGTTCGTCTTGCTGAAAGAGCAGATAGGCGAGACCGATACAGACGATGTTGAGAACGATTCGGAACAGCAAGCGCTGACGCGTCCAATACGGGGTAATCAGATTCACGACCGCCAGCGCCATACTAGCCACCGAAGTGGCAAGGATTGGCCACCAATAGGGCTCCCAGGCAGGGGACATCGAGAACGGTACCGGCTTGCCGTGATGGTAGAACGTCGTCGCAAAACTGATCACGCCGATCCACCAGAGTAAAAATAGCGCTTCGAAAACAACCTCAAAGATGGATTCATCGCGCTTTATCCGCAGCCGATCGGTGGCGGGCGCGAGTTTGGTGGGATTCCATTGATCCAGAAATCCAAAACGGACTTGGTTGCGTTCAAAAAACCAGAACACCAGCGTGATGGCAGCCGCATAAAAGAGGGCGGTACTGACAAACCCGAAGGCGGACTGGATCAGCTCCTGAATCAAGTGCGAAACAGAGAAACCGCTACTCAGCACACGGATACCAACCAGCAGTCCGTACACCGAGCCGACCACGATCAACATAAATTTCTGCGCGGTCCACCAAAACGGGTACATGGTCGGGCCGATCAGATGTTCCTGAGGCCGATAACGGCTCGCCACTAACATCGGGTGGCCGGATTGTTTGAGCAGTGCCTGCAACTCCGTGTCGTTCAGCGGGCGCTCCAGCGCGGCTTCGCGTTCCTCAATTTGTGAGAGCAGGTCGTCCTTCAGCTCGGCAACAATATCGTTTTGTTGCGCCTCAGGCAGGTAGCCCTTCACGGCGTGTAAATAGCGGTCGATGAGTTCCATGATTAAGCTTCCTTTTCTGCGGGTGTGGCGGGGGTGAGATCACCGGCTGGCACTTCGCTGGCCAGGTCGATGCTCATCAGTGCAGCGTCGATGGCACGCCACTCCCCGAGTAATTGATCAAGAATCAGGTGGCCTTCAGCCGAAAGCCGATAAAAGCGCTTGTTGCGTTTTTCCTCTTCGCGCCACTCGCTGGTGAGCAGGCCTTGCGTCTCCAGTCGGCGGAGCAGCGGGTAGAGGGTGCTCTCCTCGATATCGAGCCCATGCGTGGCAAGCGCTTTCCGTAAGCTGTAACCGTAGTGCTCACTTCGCAGCTGCACCAGTACAGCCATCACCAAGCTGCCGCGCCGGAGTTCCATCCGGAGTTTTTCAAAAAGATCTGCTTCCATGCGTTTTTTGGCCTACCCTATGTGTCGTACATAATGTGGCGCACACTGTATGTCACACATGTATGGCTTGTCAAGCCCTAATTTGCGGTCCGAAACTTGTTCCGTGTTTTCGACTCGCAGCGCCAGCCCTTCCGCCCGTCGCCCCTCGTTTCGCGCAGCGCCACCGCTTTACAATCCCCCAATGCCCCTCGCCATCCTCAAACGCGCACTCGCCGTCTGGCTGCTCATCATCGTCGCCGAATCCATCCACGGCACGTTACGCACCATCTTCCTTGAGCCCGCGCTCGGCAGCTTTCGTGCGCGGCAACTCAGCGTCTTTACCGCCACTATCATCATCTTCACCATCACCTGGTTCACCATACGTTGGATGCGCGGCGGCCCAAGTGGCCCGAGTGAACCAGTAGGTGCGCTTGCCCCAAACACCTGCTTTGCGATTGGCGGCCTGTGGGTTGTCCTCACGCTGATATTCGAATTCAGCTTGGGCTTGAGCCTCGGCATGAGCTGGGCGCGCATGCTCGAAGACTACGACCTCTCCAAAGGCGGCCTGATGTTATTCGGGCTGGCGGCAATGTTCGCCACACCCTGGGTGGCGAATCGGTATCGCAAAGCGAACGTCTAGCACCCATCGCAGCCGAGCAGTGCCACCTGTCTCAGGCTGTCGCCCCTGGCATTCGCGTAGCGCCACCCTATAAGAACTGTCGCCCCGGACAGCGTGGCCCGCTTCATCGGCCATTCAGTCCGGGGCCCAATTTTCGTCGCGCCTCACCATTGGCTACACGTGCGCTCGAAGTTTCCGCTATAGTAAGGAAGTAAGGAATAACGACAGGAGCGGCCATGCTCGCAAAACTCACATCCAAGAATCAACTAACACTCCCCAAAGCAGCCGTAGAACAAGTGCGCGCCGAGTACTACGCTGTTCGCACCGAGGGGCAGAGTATCGTGCTCATACCGGTAAAGCTCGGTGGGCTCGATGCGGTGCAAGAAAAACTTGCCGCCCTCGGCATTACCGAGAAAGACACCAAGGCCGCAGTCGGTTGGGCACGCGGCAACCAGCCTGCCATTCGTAAGGGCACACAAAAGCGCGCAACCCGCAGGAAGTGACGTGGCATCATCCGCAGCACCTAAGCCTCGCCGTGTGGTGCTGGACACCAACGTGTTGCTTTCCGCACTGCTTTTCAAAGGCGAATTAGCGACGATCATGCACGCGTGGCAGCAGCCACGCGCAACACCGCGAATCGTACCCATCGTTTCGAAATACACAGCGGAAGAATTCATCGCCGCCCTTCAATATCCAAAATTCGCGCTCACCCCCGCCGAACAAGCCGAGGTTCTTGCCGAATATTTGCCGTACTGCGAAACAATTCCGGTACCCACCACGAAGAGACGTATACCAATTTGCCGCGACGTCCATGACCAACCATTTCTGGTGCTCACAGTTGCGGCAAACGCGGATGCTCTCGTCACCGGCGACCGCGTCCTGCTCGCGCTGAAGGGGCAGATCGATGCCGAGATCATTACGCCGAAAGAGCTGATATTGCGTTTGGCGTGACCAGCCCCCCTGTCTTTGCCCGTCTTCCCAGCCACCGCGTAGCGCCACCGCCGTAGCCAGTCGCCCCTGCATTTCGCGCAGCGCCAGCCCCTTAGCCCGTCGTCCCAGCGCAGTTACGTAACCCCGCTGGGACCCACCCCACCCACTGACTCATCCATCAATCTGACTACCAGCGTCATCTTCTGTAAAGTGCAGCCATGGCAGACCTCAACACACTCCGTGACCAACTCCGTACCTTCGCCGCTGTGCGCGACTGGGACCAATTCCACTCACCAAAGAACTTGGCCTCCGCCCTCGCCGTCGAGGCCGCTGAGCTACTCGAAAAATTTCAATGGCTCACCGAGGCCGAGAGCCGGAACCTGCCGCCGGAGACAATCGAAGGCGTCCGTCAAGAAGTGGCCGACGTGCTGCTCTACTTGATCCGTATCAGCGACAAACTTGACATTGATCTCATCGCCGCCGCCCAAGCGAAGATGGCCCTCAATGCGCAGAAATACCCGGTGGAGCTCTCGCGTGGCACGAGCAGGAAATATGATGAGGTGTAGCAGCGCTAAACCCGCTAAACATGAAATATCCAATAGCGGCGGGCGTTTTCAAGCCAAAAGGCCTAAAGATTTCCGTGCATATTGGAGAGTTACGTATTCTGCTCAAATTCTTCGGCAAGGACATTGCCGAGTTCACGCCCTACGCGCCGTGGTCGGTCGGTGTCGCGCTCGCCGCCGACTGCGCTTTTCTCCTGCGTTGGCCGGCACACCTGCCAACCCATATCGGGTACGATTGCAGCGATGGGCATCGCTGCCAGCCGCATTACTGCCCTCGGTGGATACCCCCATCGCGTCAATCTTCTAAACATTTCGAATGACAACCGCCGTCCCAAGCATTTTTCATCTCGCCTTAAACATCAGTAATCTCGACCAGGCGCGCCAGTTTTACGGCGGCGTACTTGGTTGCGAGGAAGGTCGCAGCACCGCAACGTGGGTCGATTTTTCGTTTTTTGGTCATCAGTTATCGCTGCATCTGGGTGCGCCGCTAACGACTGCGCCGACTGGTCAGGTTGATCAGCATCTGGTGCCTATGCCGCACTTTGGTGTGGTGCTGACACTCGATGATTGGCGCGTGCTCGCCGCACGGCTGACCGCCGCCGGAATCAAGTTTGTCATTCCGCCAAGTATTCGATTTGCGGGTGAGCCGGGCGAGCAGCACACAATGTTTTTTATTGATCCGTTTGGTAATCCGCTCGAGATCAAAGGCTTTCGCCACTGGGACGCGGTTTACGCGTAATCGCTCGACGCTTAGCAGCCCACACTGATTTTGCGCAAACCATGACGACACACACCACTTCGCGCTCTGGCGCACTTGCGCCCATCGCCTTCGTTTCACAGCACGATGGCTTGCGTTGGATTGAGATGCTTGCGCAAGCGATGCCGTGCGAGCGTATCGTCGACGACAACGCTTTTTCGGATGCGGAAGCGCTGTTGGTTGAGATCGCCATCGTCGCCGATCCGTCGCCTGAGCGTATGGCTCGATATCCCCATTTGAAATGGATTCACAGTGTATGGGCGGGCGTGGAGCGTCTTGTACCACTAGCGGCGGCGCGCCAGTTGCCGCTGGTGCGTCTGGTCGACCCGACGCTGGCGCAGACGATGGCCGAAGCGGTGCTGGCGTGGACGCTCTACCTGCACCGCGATATGCCGGCCTATGCGGCGCAGCAGCGCGAACGTATCTGGCGGCCACACACTTATGTGGCTGCGGGTGAGCTCACCGTTGGTATTCTTGGTCTTGGTGAGTTGGGTCGGGCTGCTGCGGCGCGGCTGGTCGCTGCCGGTTATCGCGTCACCGGCTGGAGCCATTCGGCTAAGGTGATCCATGGTGTCGAGACGTTCACCGGTGTGGCGGGGCTGCATATGGTTCTGGCCACAGCCGATATCGTTGTTGTGTTGTTGCCGCTAACTTCGGACACCCATCACCTGCTCAATGCCGAACGTATCGCCGCGATGCGGGAAGGTGCAAGCGTGATCAACTTTGCACGCGGTGCCATTGTGAATACCGATGCGTTGTTACAGGCGTTGGACGGCGAAAAACTGTCACACGCTGTGCTCGATGTGTTTGACGAGGAACCGTTGCCGACCACAAGTCTGCTTTGGAATCACCAGAAAGTCACAGTGCTGCCACATATCTCCGCACCGACCAATCGAGACAGCGCCGCAAAAATCGTGGCGTCCAACGTCGCGCGCTTTCGCGCCAGCGGCGAATTGCCGACGCTGGTGGGGTTCGAGCGTGGCTATTAAGTCACCGGCCTGCTTGTTACGAATTGTTTGCCAGAAACGCGACTAGTGGCGCGAGGGATATGGCTGTTGCTTCGTCTTGAGGCACATGCCCCACACCTGGCAGCGTCACCAGTTTGGCAGTTGGCAGCGCACGTAAATAGTCTTGCGCATTAGCGATTGGAATCAGCGCATCTTGTTCACCCCACAATAATAGGGTCGGGGCGTTGATCTTCTGTAGTTTCGGCACAGGATCTGTAAGAATGGTTTGTGCCATCCGATCCAGCATCGCATCGCGCTGGCCCGGTAGCAGCAACAGCGAGTGATAACGGGTGATACGCTCAGCGTTCAGGGCTTCTGGGTTTGCGTATGCAGGAGCCAGATTCATACGCAACAACGACTTTGGCAGCGCGTAACGCACCAGCCGAAAAACACCCGACACCTGCGGCGCTTTGCC
>JBEILF010000058.1:0-14407 GCA_040379385.1 Burkholderiales bacterium
TTTTCTGCGGTTGAAAAACTTTCAGCATCACAAATCCTTGAATGGTTGGAATTTGTGACGATTATTGGGACGTTTCGTTAACCTTTTATGACAGCGCCTACAGATACAACAATACGACAGTTATTGCCCATAGCGAAACATGTCAGGCTTGCCCAGCGCAGGAATCAATTCGACGATACCACCGGCAAGAATCTCAACCGCCAATGCAGCGAGCAGCAACCCCATGATGCGCGTGGCGATGTTAACGGTGGTCATGCTCGTGTAGCCGCCAACTCGTGTGGCAATACGCAGCGCGATCCACATCACCACCACACCAAGATGTAGCTGAAACTTGCAATCGAGATACCAATAATTTCGAGAACGCGCTCACCCAGTAGCGCCGATACCAACAGCACAACAGCCACGGTCTGCGCCTCCACGCCGGCAATGACGTTGCTTTCTGGCGGCAAGTTGGATGCTGTCATGGCGACAAAAATCGGAATTCGGCATTCACGAGCATGGCGGACTCTGTTGGGTCGATTATTCTGAAAAACCCCGCTACCGACGGCTGCTTGCAGCCTACCTTTATGACCAAAAGCGAGCGCTGCTATTAACTTGTTCAACTCTTAGCGCAGGTGTGAGATGCGCACTTTGGACTGCGGCGATTGTGGCACTGGTAATGGTGTGGGTTCAGCCGCAGAGAACACTTCAGTTGGGATCGCATCAGCAGTACTCGCATTCTCTCGCCCCACCGTGATGATATCGACCATCAGCAATTGCAAAATGCGCGAGATCATCGAGACGTATTCGCCTTCGTTTTCGCTGTGTTCTACCGTGAGTACGACGTCGCATACTTCAGCCAGGGGTGAGCGCTGGTGTGTGATGCCAAGCACATACGCGCCGCGCGCGCGTGCAGCGCTAGCGAGCGTGACTAATTCTGAAATCTTGCCGCTATTGGAAATCAAGATAATGCCGTCTTGCGGCTGAATGAGGCCCGTATAAGGTGCCATAAGCGCAGTATCGGTAACGGCTTGCGCGTCGTAGCCAAGCCTAACAAAACGCGTTTCGGCATCGCGACAAGTCACGCCTGAATGGCCGATACCGAAAAGTCGCAATCGCTTGGCTTGTCGAATCAGAATGGTTGCTTTATTCAGCGCGTCGCCCTGTAGCTGCTGACGCATTTGTAGCACGGCAGAGGCGGTGTTGTCGAGTACTTTGATGGCTAATTGCTGTGCGCTATCGCTACGCTTAACAGTGCTGTGGCGTACGGGAATCGTGCCAGTGAGAGCAGCGGCCAGCGCGCGTTTGAATTCCGGAATCCCGTCGTAGCCAAAAGTACGGCAAAACCGCATGATGGTGGGGTCCGACACGCCCGCGCGCTTGGCGAGTACGCCAGTGGCGTTTTGCACGAAGGCATTCGGCTCGGCGAGTAAGTAAGTTGCGACTTGTTTTGCGGCGCTTGGCAGATCGGGTAGTCGTTCACGAATCTGCGCCAAGAGATCATTCGATGGCCGCGTGCTCAATGCTTCATCAAGGATGGCGCGCACGCCGTAAAAAGCGGGGTTCTCGGCCGCGATGAGAAAAGTTGGAATGTCGCGCAGATAAGCCTCAAAGCGGCCTTTTGCCTCAAAGCGCGCGCGGAATGGCGAGTCTGCGATACGCCACGCCAATCGCGGCACGATACCACCGCCCACATATACGCCCCCAAGCGCGCCGTACGTGAGCGCGACGTTGCCCGCAAAGCCGCCGAGCATGCCCAAAAAAACATCGACCGTTTTCAGCGCGAACTCATCTCGCCCTGTGGCAGCGGCTTCGGTTATTTCGGCAGGCGTGATGTCAGACTCGACTGCCGCGAAGAATCGATAAATCAGCGCAATACCCGCGCCGGAGAGCAATCGTTCCGCAGATACATGACCAAATTTCGCCTCAGCCACAGCATGAATATCGCGCTCCACCGCATTCGTAGGTGCGAAACTCACGTGTCCGCCCTCGCTGCCCAGCGCCACCCAGCGCTGATCCATCGGCAATAGGCCCGAAACGCCCAGCCCCGTACCCGGGCCGACCAACCCTATCATCGCGCGGCTTTTCGCTCTCCCTAAGCCGACTTGCAAAAGCTGTGTGGGCTCCAATCGTGGAATCGCCATCGCCAGTGCGGTGAAGTCGTTCACCACCAGCAAGGTATCAAAGCCCAACACTAGACGAAGCTGCTCAATGGAAAACGACCAATGATGGTTAGTCATCTGCACAAAGTCACCATCGACGGGGTTCGCAATCGCAATCGCCGCATGGCGCACGTCCGCTCCGCCGGTTTGATTGAGATACGCCAAAATTGCATCCTCAAAACGCGCAAAATCCGCCACCGGCAGGGTCAAAGGCGACACCTGCTCGCCGGTCGCACGGACACGCACAAAGCGCGCATTGGTGCCACCGATATCGGCTAAGAGCGAAGTCGCGCGCATGGCTGAGGCAATGAGTGGCGAAAGCTTTCAAGCGAAATAGACATTCGGGCGACGCGCACTGTATGTTGGGAGCATGTAATTCTATTACATATCAACAATAGCGCAATCGTTTCTGTAATGCAATTACAGCTTCGTCGTGGCACCTCTTTGGTAAAAAAGCCACATCGACACGCCTTACGCTGCGATGCAGCAATGAAAAAGGCTATTTTTGTCAAAAATACATCAGCGCCATAACAATACTTGCTTCAAAGTTGTAAATCAATTACATTCTGCGCTTGTTATATTCGCCACTAAACCACAACAATAATGCATCAAATCCGTCCCCGCCCGGAGAACCAATGAACACCAATACCTCAGTTTCGCGTACTTGCCAAACCAAAACATTAACCCTCGCCGTGCTTGCGACTATTGCCGGTAGCACCGCGCTGAGCGTCGCAGCACAAACCACGCCAACAGGCACAACCGCCAGTGCAGATAAAAAGCCGCAGATTGAAACTATTACGGTGACCGCGCAAAAGCGCAAAGAAGACGCGCAAAAAACACCACTTGCCGTCACCAGCGTGAGCGGCGAGGAGATCGCCGAGCAAGGTGTGCGCAATGCGCGCGACTTGAACGGTCTCGTCCCAAACGTGGTGATTAATACGAATGCAACCGCAACAGAGTTCACCATCCGCGGTATCACCAGCACCAACAACACCGAAATCGGCAACCCTGCGGTGGGCTTCCACCTTGATGGCGTTTATCTGGCGCGGCCACAGTCAGCGGGCTTGGCTTTTTTTGACGTTGAGCGAGTAGAAGTCTTGCGCGGCCCGCAAGGAACATTGTGGGGCCGCAACGTGACGGCAGGTGCAATTAACGTGATCACCAATAAGCCGAAGGACAAACTGGAAGGCTCAGTAATGCTTGAAGTCGGCAACTATGATTCGCGGCGCTCCGAATTCATGATTAATGCGCCGGTCAATGACGTGTTTTCGATTCGCGCCGCACTGGCAACCGAAAAGCGCGATGGCTACTTAATCTCGCAAAACCCTGCCGTAGGTGCGACTAAAAATGCCGACGATGCTGATACAACTGCTGCGCGCATACACGCCTTGATTGAACCGAACAAAAATTTCTCCATATTGCTCACAGCCGACACGATGCGCGCGCGCGGTGTCGGCTACGGTACAGTCGCGTTGCCGCTGGCCAGTACCAGCGCCAACGCCCGTGGAACTCAGACACCGTCGTTGCAACCTCGCTTGGCGAATGATGAAGACGGCTATAGCGCCGAAGTCAATTGGTCATTCGGCCCGACCGTATTGACCTACTTGGGTTCCAAACGAACAGGCTCTCGAGATGAGATCAATTTCTCCGCCCCCAATACGGCACGTACTGCGTATCGGGGTAGCCCTGAGCAGACTTCACACGAATTGCGTCTGTCCTCTGCGAACCAGAAAACACTAACCTGGGTAGTTGGCGCGTATACGATCAAAGAGTCTGATGACATATCGCTGACCGCCGAGAACATCAATGCTCTTGCTGGAGTCCCAGCAAGCTTGCGTGTTTCGCTGTCATTCTTGCAACCGCAGGTTTCGCAAAAAGCCAACGCCGTATTTGGTCAAGCAACTTTTGCCGCTACCGATAGCTTAAAGCTCACCGCAGGCTTACGTTCAACACGAGATGAATTGAGCAGGGTGGGGCGCAATCTGACTACCGTTACCCTACCCAACGGCACACCGGTCGCCCCCACCACAACCGCCCCCAACAACGCTTCAATTTCCTCGTCTAAAGTCAACTGGCGTGTTGCCGCAGACTACAGCATAGATAAAGACACCATGCTCTACGGCTCCATCGCAACGGGCTACAAGGCGGGCGGCTTTTTTGATGGCGTGCGCTCAGCAAATTTCGATAACACCTATAAACCAGAAAACGTTACTACCTATGAAGCGGGCCTGAAGATGCGTGCACTTGACGGGACACTGCGCACTAACATCGCCGTATTCCGCAACGACTTCAAAGATCTACAGGTCTCATATCGTGGCCCTTCACCTAGCGGTATCGCTGGCTCATTCATCACGCTCACACAAAACGCCGCCGAAGCCACCATTAATGGCGCAGAAATTGAAAGTCGCTGGCTGTCTGCGATTGGCCGATTTGATCTCTCGCTGGCATTGCTGGATGCTAAGTACGACAGCTTCGATCCGCCAAACGCGAACCCGCGCGTCAACAACACCGGCAACTCGCTCATCAAGTCGCCAAGGGTAAGCGGCAATTTAGCTTACCAATACAACTGGCCATTCGCGGGCGGTGATTTGAATGCGCGCATCTCAATGTTCTTCACGGAAAAATACTACCTGCAGCCAACCAATATCGCGCTCACCACGCAGCCAGCCTACCAGCGTACCGATGTGAGCTTGACTTACATCGCCAACAAAGAAGCGTGGTACGTGCAAGCCTACGGCAAGAATCTTGAAAACAAAAACGTCATTGCAGGTATTGGTGGTCTAGCCGCACCAAATGCGTTCTTGGCCCCACCACGGACTTATGGCGTACGTGTTGGATTTAAGTTTTAAGCGATTACGGCAGGCGAGTGCAAGGTAGGTCTTTGATGTTGTTTCGCGGCACGGAGGTTGATCATCGGCATCCGCTGTCCGAAGCAAATTGGCTGGCGCTCAAAGCGCTTGCGCCCCTTTGCTAACGCCATGCCTCAGCAAGCTGCCGGTGATTTTGCAGCGCAGCGCGCGGCGATGGCAGTGCTCGGCGCGCGCGCCAAATGGCGGAGGCAGTAGCTTCACGGGCTTTTCATTGATGGTCGAGTCGACGTTCTCGCAGGCCAATTCGTTTAACCCATCGCATCAACTCGTGAAGCAGCTGCGATGTTGTTTTTGGCTGGTGGCGCTTACGCGGCGGGTAGCGCTGAAACGCATTGCAAAATGTGCCGCGTGCGGCGTATTCGATTCCGCGCGTCGATGGCTTGTGATGTGAATGCGTCGTCAAACGCCATGTTAAACGCATCCCCCGCCGTGACCTGCGCCCTGCCGTCCAAGCTGACGTTGTGGCATAAGATTGCCTATGGTGTCGGCGACTTTGGCGGCAATCTGTTTTGGACGACCACCAATCTTTACCTGCTTTATTACTACACCGATGTGCTGAAAATAAATCCGGCGATTGCCGGTGCCATCTACATGGTAAGCATGTTATGGGATGCCATCACCGACCCTATCATGGGCGTGATTGCCAGCCGCACGCGCTCGCGCTGGGGGCGCTATCGACCGTACCTTGTTTTTGCGGCCATTCCCACAGGCTTTAGCTATTTGCTGCTGTTCTATCCGTTGACTCCGGGAACTGCTTCAGCGGTTTGGTTTGCGTTGCTGTTTCATATGCTGTTTCGCACCAGCTTCACAGTGCTGGGCATTCCCTACGGCTCACTGATGGCAACACTCACCACCGATTCACGCGAGCGCTCTGAACTCGCCGCAGCACGGATGGTGTTTGCGACTATGGGGGCATTATTTGTCGCTGCTCTAACGTTGCCGCTAGTGGCAAAGGTAGGTGGCAGTGACCGGCAGTATGGTTTCCTTGTCGTCGCGGCGGGTTATGCAATTGTCGGCTCTGCGCTCTTCATGATCACGGCAGCATTCACCCGCGAGCGCGTCGCCGACCCACACGAAGTGCTGTTCAAGTGGCACGATGTCTGGCGGCTGCTCATGCGAAATTACGCGTTTCAGCGTTTAGCACTTGGAATCATTTTGTTTTCCATTGGCTCGACCATCGCCACTAAAACCCTAGTTTACGTTTTCAAGTACAACTACGATGCGCCAGATAAGGTCAGCGCTGGGCTTGGCGTGTATATCTTGATGGTGTCGGTGTTCACGCTGGTATGGATGTGGACGGGCAAACGATTCTCCAAACGGCAGGCATGGATGGTGGGGGCCAGCATCAACACCGTTGCGTGGGCGGCGATTTGGTTAATCGCGCCGAGCACCACTACGGGCTTGATTGCACTACTGGCGCTCGCAGGCATAGGTGCAGCAGCAATCCCCGTGACATTCTGGTCGATGATTCCCGATACGGTCGAATACAGTGAACTCACAACAGGTATTCGTGCCGAAGGATTTTGGTTTGGCATGGTCGCACTCGCGCAAAAGATTGCGCTCGGTGTTGGCGTGGGATTAGTTGGTGTAAGCCTCGATTGGGCGAACTACGTTGCTGAGGGTGTGCAATCCGCAGCCACGCTGAAATCCATGCAACTTATCATGACCGTGCCGCCAATCGCGCTGGGCATCCTGAGCATAATTGTCATTGCAAAGTATCCAATCAATCACCAGTATCACGCACGTTTGGTGGACCTCATCGCTCGGCGACGCGCAACAAGACTGGCGCGCGAAGCCAACGCGACACTTAAGTAAGAGCCTATGCTTATGCGCAGTGTGACCAGTAGCAACCTAGGCGCTAGCCAGCAGCCTGAATGGAATCGGCACGGCTACTTCATGATTCGAGGCTTTGCGCCGCCGAAAATCGGTCAGCTAACGGAGCGTAAAATTGTTGATTTGATTCGCGCTGATCCGCCCGCCTGCTCCTGCCGCATTCCGGCATACATCATCAACGATACACTGGCCTTACAGCCGGAAGCGAAGCCAGTTGCAGGGGCCACTAAAGCGGAACACCGTATGTCAAAGGCATTCAAACTCTGTACCCGCCGCATATTCGCGCGGCGCAAAACCGGCTAACGTGTTGGGTTGTAGCTTCACGCGCCCCAGCCATTGCAAAACCCTAACCTGCACATTCAGACCATGCTAGATCAACTCAACGCTGCACCTTTCAACCTCACTGATGACGACATCACATGGGTTAATAAAACCCGCGATTGCCTTTCGACTGAAGACAAGATCGCGCAAGTGTTTTGCTCGATGTCGTTGCGCGATGATCCTGCCGCCATCAAAGATATCGTGCGCCGAAAACCAGGCGGCGTTCTACGTTACATGGGGCCAGATTTGGAGGCAGCGTGGAAAGCGACGCGCATCGCAGTTGAGTCGAGCGAAATCCCGTTACTCATCGCGGGCGACCTAGAAGGCGGTGCCTACGGTCAACCTTACTTTTCGCCGGTGCTAAATCAGATTGGCGTAGCCGCCTGCAACGACAGCGCCATCAGTGCGGGCCTGGCTGGTGTACTCGCCCGCGAGGCGCGCGCGATGGGCTACAACTGGTCTTACACGCCGGTCGTAGATATCAACGCAAAGTTTCGCTCAGCGATCGTCGGCACGCGCTCGTATGGCTCGAATGTGGATACGATCATTCGCGAGGCCACCACACACATCGCAACGTTACAGCAAAATGGCATTGCTGCCACGGCCAAGCACTGGCCGGGTGAGGGCTATGATGATCGTGACCAACATTTGGTGACCACCATCAATCCACTTTCGTTTGAGGATTGGGATGCGACCTACGGCAGGGTCTATCGCAACATGTTTAACGCTGGCGTGATGGCGGTCATGTCAGCACACATCGCCTTGCCATCGTGGATCCGCAAAAAATTTCCACAAGCAGGCGTGGAAGCCTTCCGCCCCGGCTCGGTTTCCAAGTTATTGAATCACGATTTGCTGCGCCGAGAGCTGGGCTTTAACGGCGTTGTTGTTTCAGACGCGACACCAATGGCAGGCTTCACCAGCTGGGCGGATCGTGAAACCATGACGCCCGAAGTGATTGAAAACGGCTGCGATATGTTTTTATTCGGTCTCCCTGATCAGCGTGATTTGGCACTGCTGATGAAGGGTTTGCGCGAAGGCAGGCTCTCTGAGGCGCGCTTGGAAGAGGCGGTCACGCGCGTGTTGGCACTCAAAGCGGCATTGGGCTTACACAAAAAAACTATCGATCAATTACTGCCACCACTTGAAGAAGTCCGCGCCACGCTTAGATCTTCAGGCAATTTGGCGGTGACTGAAGCAGCAGCGAAAAAAACCATCACGCTGGTCAAAGATGTGAAATCAATCCTGCCGCTGCGCTTGGAAAAACATAAACGCGTTGTCGTCGTGACCGAAGGCATCAAGCCACTTTTGCCAGGTGGCGAGGCTCGTAACTTAGATACCGTGATTGATGGATTGAGAACGCGCGGATTTCAGGTGAGGCTCTACGATGTCAATCAGCCCCTGCCCTCACCTTCCGATACCGATCTCGTGCTGTACTTGATCGCTCAGGAGTCAATGTTCTCTCTATCTCACATCTACCTCAACTGGCGAGACTTGCATGGCGGACCGTTCCAGGCGCTTATGCGCTTTTGGTGCGACATCCCGACAGTCATGGTGTCATTCGGCCAAATGTACTACCTCTATGACGCGCCGCGCGTGCCTGCATACATCAACGCATACACCGCGCTGCCGACGGTGCAGGCAGCGCTCGTGCGCAAACTCACGGGCGAGGAACGCTTTGAGGGCACGAGTCCCGTTGATGCATTTTGTGGACTGGGGGATGCCCGCTACTAAGTACGTCGCCATGTGCTTCCAACGGAACTGGAGCGCAGTCAACAAATAATCAAATCGTGATGAAACGGCAAAGGGCACTGCCGTTGGGCTTACCCGCTCGCGGCGACGAGTAACCAAGTGGCAGAAGAAACAACACCCCTCAAGGAGTTCACTGCAAGTAATCGCTAAAGGAGCCTACTCGATGTATTCACAACACGAATGCTCCCTGCTGACCTTCGGCCACCCCCGTCGGTGGCCTCACGCCTCGGTCTGCCTGTCAGCCTCGCTTCACGCCGCTACACATTCATCTTCGAAGCCTTGGCATGGAACCGCGCATTAGCCAACGGCTGGCTTTGATCCAGCGCCAAGCGTATGTTGTCAACAGCAGCCCGATCCACATCGGCGCGGAAAGTGAGCGATAGGCCGCCTGCCAGTCTTTATCGGGACGCCATCAACCTGGATGGGGGCGGCGGGGCGTCATTGCCCGTAGCGAAACACGTCAGGCTTGCCCAGCGCAGGAATCAACTCGACGATACCACCGGCAAAAATCTCAACCGCCAATGCAGCGAGCAGCAATCCCATGATGCGCGTGGCGACGTTAACGGTGGTCATACTCATGTAGCCGCCAACTCGTGAGGCAATACGCAGCGCGATCCACGTCACCACCGCAATGGCGATGGCGATCATCACCACCACACCCAGATGCAGCAATGCTTTGCTCTGTGACGAATAGATCACCATTGTCGACATGGCGCCGGGGCCGGCCAGCAGCGGTATGCCCAACGGTACAACCGCAATGGAAGCTTTGGCCGTGGCCTCCTCGGCCTCTTCCGGTGTTTGTTTTACACGTGACGGAGTCGCTTGCATCATCGCCATGGCGTTCAGCATGATGAGAATGGCTCCCCCCACCTTGAAACTTGCAATCGAGATACCAAAAACCTCGAGAACGCGCTCACCCAATAGCGCCGATACCACCAGTACAACAGCTACGGTCTGTGCCGCCACGCGGGCAATGACGTTGCTTTCTGACGGCGAGTTGGATGCCGTCATGGCGACAAAAATCGGAATGATGCCGAGCGGATTGACGATCACCAGCAGCGCAACAAAAATCTTGACGTAAGACACCAAGGACGGCAACGAATCGAACATCGTCGCTTAATCCTTCGCCGAACCGGAAAGACTGCCGCGCATGGTCAACTGTTCCTGCAGATACTCATGTAATCCCTCGCAGCCCGCCTCGATCAAATCCAGCGCTGTTTCAAACTCGACCGGCTTGCCGTGATATGGGTCGGGGACTTCATACTCATCGGCCTCGCCACCATATTCAAGCAGTAGCTCAATCTTGTTCTGCAGTCTGGTCGGGCAGATTGATTTAAGATGACGCCGGTTCAGCTCGTCCATCGCAATGACGTAGTCAAACCGCTCAAAGTCGCTGGGACTAATCTCGCGCGCACGTAATGATGCAAGGTCGTAGCCACGTTTCTTCGCGTGTTCGATCGCCCTCGGATCAGGCGGCGAGCCCTCGTGATAACCGTGTGTAGCGGCAGAATCGATATCGACCTTGCCTGCGAGCGGGCTCGATTCCACCATCTTGCGAAACACGCCCTCCGCCGTTGGCGAACGACAAATATTGCCCATGCAAACAAACAACACTTTCATGCCGCACTACTTTCCGGCCCGCCAAGTACCAGCATCTTGTTGCGCAGGATACGCAACTCATCACGTAACTTGGCAGCCTTTTCAAATTCCAGATTACGCGCCGCCTCAAGCATTTCGCGCTCTATCCGTTTGATGGCGGTTTCCATTTGCTTTTCACTCAGTACGTCGTATTTCTTGCGGTCTTGCGCCGCCTTCTTCTCAACCCGCTTTTCATCGATGTCGTACACGCCGTCAATCATGTCCTTGATCCTTTTGTTGACGGACTTGGGCGTGATGCTGTTTTTCAGATTATGTGCAATCTGTTTGGCACGACGTCTGTTGGTTTCGTCAATGGCTTTTTTCATTGAATCCGTTTCACGATCACCATACAAAATCGCCATGCCATGCACGTGACGCGCCGCACGACCGATGGTCTGGATCAACGACCTAGCACCGCGCAAAAACCCTTCCTTGTCGGCATCCAGAATCGCCACGAGTGAAACTTCCGGAATGTCGAGTCCTTCACGCAATAAGTTGATACCCACCAGCACGTCGAACAGCCCGGCGCGCAGATCGCGAATAATCTCCACTCTTTCCACCGTATCAATATCCGAGTGCAGATAACGCACCTTAATGCCATGCTCGGACAGAAAATCTGTCAGGTCTTCAGCCATCCGTTTAGTTAGCGTCGTTACCAGCACACGCTCACCCACCAACACACGCTTGTTGATTTCCGAAAGCACGTCGTCGACCTGGGTGGACGCGGGGCGAACGGACAGTGTTGGATCGACCAATCCGGTCGGCCGTACGAGTTGCTCCACCACTTGGGAGGCATGTGCCTCCTCATAGTCGGCGGGTGTGGCCGATACAAACACCGTTTGCCGCATCATCGTTTCAAACTCATCAAAACGTAACGGGCGGTTGTCCATGGCAGATGGTAGTCGAAACCCGTATCCGACCAAGTTCTCTTTTCTAGCGCGATCACCCTTATACATTCCGCCGACCTGCGGGATGGTGACGTGGCTCTCGTCGATGATCATCAAGGCATTTTTTGGCAGATAGTCCACCAGCGTCGGCGGTGGCGAACCGGGCGCTCTGCCCGTCAAATGACGGGAGTAATTCTCGATACCTTTACAGAAGCCGATTTCGTTCAACATCTCCAAATCGAACGTCGTGCGCTGCTGAATGCGCTGTGCCTCCAATAGTTTGCCCTCCGCCTGGTAGTACTCAATACGCTCGCGCAATTCAGCCTTGATGCCCTCGATTGCGCCCAATGTGCTCGCACGGGTGGTGACGTAATGGCTCTTGGCATACACGGTGTAGCGCGGCACCGTCTGGATGATGTGTCCGGTCAGCGGATCGAATAACGACAACCCATCAATCTCGTCGTCGAACATCGAAATACGTAACGCGTGTTCATTACTCTCCGCCGGATGGACATCGAGTGTATCGCCGCGCACACGAAACGTCCCTCGCTTGAAATCGAGTTCTGATCGGCTGTACTGCATGGCGATCAATTGTCGAATCAGATCGTGCTGCGCCACCTTGTCACCGCTTCGCACCATCATGCGCATATCGTAATAGTCGGACGGATCACCGATACCGTAGATGCACGATACCGTCGCAATGATCACGGCGTCCGGCCGTTCGAGCAGTGACTTGGTGGCAGACAAACGCATCTGTTCGATATGTTCGTTGATCGACGAATCTTTTTCGATAAACAAATCACGTGACGGGACGTAGGCTTCCGGCTGGTAGTAGTCGTAGTACGACACAAAATACTCAACAGCATTTTCCGGAAAGAACTCCTTCATCTCAGCGTACAGCTGCGCGGCAAGTGTCTTGTTTGGTGCCATGATCAGCGCGGGGCGGCCAAGTCGGGCGATGACATTGGCCATCGTGAAGGTCTTTCCCGATCCGGTCACGCCCAGCAAAGTCTGAAAAGCGAGGCCGTCGTTGATGCCCTCGACCAGTTTGTCAATGGCCTGTGGTTGGTCCCCTGCGGGGGCGAACGGCTGGTTTAACTTGTACGGCGAATTGGGAAACGTGACGATAGACATGCTGCAATTTTAGCAGTCAGCGTGGTGGTCAATTCCGAACCCTAAAGGAGATTGCCACAAACTACCAAAAGTATTACTATATTCGGCAACAGTATTACTTCGAGACAATATGAGTACAACCATCACCGTCAAGGGCCAGGTGACGATACCCAAACAGATTCGCGACTCGTTGGGACTTGTTCCCGGCAGCAAGGTTGAGTTCACTCTCAATGAGCGCGGCGAATACATCGTGTTGCCCGCCGGCCCACCCAAGAAAGGCGGCAAGGCCGGTAGCCACGGCACCAACATCGTCAAAAGTCGATTTGATGCAGTTCGGGGCACTGCTTCAATGAGTGGGATGTCGACCGATGAATACATGAATCTCATCCGAGGCTACGATCAAGACGCCGCAGACCCAGGGCTCAAGCGCAAGTGATCTTTGTTGATACCAACATACTGATCGACGTATTGGCAGATGACTCGACTCATCGAGAATGGTCGCAACGACAGCTTGACCGTGCATTGATCAATCATCAGCTCGCCATCAATCCGTTGGTCTATGCGGAGGTGTCGCCCGTCTATGCTTCGCAAGAAAGATTGGACGAGGTACTCGCCATCATGCAAGTCACCGTCGAGCCGATGTCGAGGCGCGCACTTTTTCTAGCAGGCAAGGCGCATCACGCCTATCGCCGGCGCGGCGGTGCTCAGACACGCGCGCTGCCGGATTTCTTCATCGGCGCACAAGCCGCGACGGCGGGCGCGGCGTTGATGACGCGCGACATCGCTAGATACAAAACATACTTTCCAACACTTGCGCTTATTTCTCCTGAAGAAAACGACCAAAGCGCTGCGGGTATTGAGTCAAATTGAGGACCAAGATATACGCTTGATTGTCAAGGCGATTGCCGCAAGGATGACACCAGCGATTCGTGCAGAAGCTGCATTGTCTGGAATTGAAGTAGACGACCGAGCGCTACTCCGACTCGCGCGAGATGCAGCCGATTGGTGCATTCGCTCGGAATCGCAAACAATTTTAGAAAGTCTGCAAGATGCCATCGCGGAACATACGGTCGTCGAGTCTGCGGACGCACTGCCCGACGTAATGTTGTTTCCGATGTCGATCGGTCTATTGCCTTCAAGAAAAAACATTTTTTCGGTGATACCACCAAGTTCTGTTGATGTAGCCCGCCAAGAACAAGCATTGCTACTTGATGAGCGTCGGTTAATGGATGACCGAGTGTTGGTTATCATGGGCGAGACGACGAGGCTCGCAAAATTCGATCAGGCGCTTGCACTCAATGGTGAGGAGCGGCAATTTGCGGAGGCGCTGGATAGAGCGGATTTTGTAAACTGGTGGCACCGCAATGCCGATAGAAAGGCGTACAGCGTTCGAATTGTGCGCGCCGATCACCAGCACTACTTCTATCCAGATTTTGTTGTTGCCGTCTCGATAGAGGAGTCTCGGACAATTCGGTTAATCGAGACCAAAGACAGTACAAAGGACGCCGCGAGAAAGTCGCGACGCGAGCCCAAGCACTATGGGAAGGTTATGTTTATCACGAAGGATGGGGGGCGATATTGTCTTGTCAAAGACGACGGTAGCTTGGGGCCGGCAGTGAACTTTGACGATCTAGCTGCGCTCCGCGATGCGCTAGGAAAATCAGCGAAACTCGCCGTCTGACGGGCATTTCCGAGCATTTTTGGCTGAAACTATCCGCCAGATGGCGAGTTTCAAAAATCAACCCGGACGCCTGCTTTGACGCTACGCCCAGGCAAAGGCGCGAGGTAACGAATGGTGTCAATCGACGCCGCGTTGAACGCCCGTTGATCACCAAGATTGGCACCGCGCACAAAA
>JBEILF010000059.1:0-14175 GCA_040379385.1 Burkholderiales bacterium
ATCAGTGCTGAGGACAAATCTCCATGGTGGTAGGGACGCCCAGCGGGGCTCTTATCGTCCTTCATGGGCGCAAGCATCGCCTAATTTTATGACAGCGTCAAGATTAATGTTGACACTGCCTAGATATACGGTATTATCTTGACACTGCAAAGTTAAGCGGTTCCCATCCTTCCCCCTACAAACGCTGAGGTCTGCCATGAATAAACAACACCACACTTTCCGCATACTGTTCAGCCGGTTACTGGCCGTGCTGCTCACACTCATCACGGTGCCATTAACAGCGCTCGCCCAATCGGACGCCACGCTGCGGCTGGAGGTTGGTGATTTTCGTAACAACATCGGCACGCTCCAGTGCCGACTATTTGCACGGGCAGCGGACTTTCCCGACGGTGAAGGTGTGCAGACAGTTCGCGTAACGATCAACGGTCGCAAGGCAGCCTGCGCGTTTCCCAACATCGAGGCGGGCACCTATGCAGTAGCCGTGGTGCACGATGAAAACAACAACGGCCGCGTCGATAAGAACTTTCTGGGCGTTCCCACCGAGGGCTATGGCGCATCGAACAACCGCACCTATGCTCTTTCAAGTCCCAAGTGGGAGGAGTCTAAGCTCGTACTCAAGCCAAGTGAAACCTTGATGCTGCAAGTCAACCTCAGGTACTGATCTCAGAGACGAGCGCCAGTCGCCGGCGTGATTATCTATGACGATTAAACGAACAAAGGAAAACCACAATGAACCAGATTAAAACGATCCTGCTGACAGGCGCGACCAGTGGTATCGGGCTGGAAATGGCCCGGCTGCTTGCGGCGCGCGGCCACCGGCTATTATTGGCAAGCCGAAGCGCCGATAGACTTGAGAGCGTGGCCGATGAACTTCGGCGTGCCAAGGCCGCAGAGGTGCTGGTATGTCCTATCGACCTAAGCTCGCCGCAGGCCGCTGAACAGCTGTTCGCTTTCTCCGAGGCGCGGCAGCTACAGATCGATGTATTGATCAATAACGCCGGGTTCGGCATCCTTGAAGAGCACGTCGCGATTAATCCAGAAAGGCTGCGGCGTATGCTACAGCTCAACGTCATCGCAGTTGCGGAGCTGTGCCAACGATATGGCGCAGAAATGAAGCGCCGCCGACAAGGCTCGATACTCAACGTCGCCTCGACGGCTGCTTTTCAACCGACACCCTATTTTGCGGCATACGGTGCTTCAAAGTCTTTTGTTCTCTGCTTTTCCGAGGCCCTGGCCAAGGAGCTTGAGGATTATGGTGTAAGTGTGGGTTGCCTAGCGCCGGGGCCGACCGATACCGCGTTCTTCGACGGCATCGACCCAAGGCGCATTGCCGGCGGACATTTCTTCCGTAAGGCCGGTCGCACTGACCCACGCGATGTTGCCGCTGCTGGCGTGGAACTTCTCGAACACGGCGGTATGACAAAAGTAGTCGGGCTGACCAACCAGCTGGCGATCTTGGGTAATCGCTTGACACCAAGGGGAGTCGTAGCGGCCGTGTCGAAGCGGCTAATCAAACCTAAGGCACTCGACACCGCGTGAGCTCGACGAACATCCAGGGTCTATAAAGTTAAACATTGCCGCATGATTACCCTCTAGCCGTTTTGGGGATGCTGCGCACATTCCTAAAAGTCCTGCATCCACGTCTGTTTCCAGACATCAGCAGATCGCCTTCAACCAGTATCGCCTGCAACGTCGGCACATCGTACGGCGGGAATGAAACAGCAAACGGCGGGCCGCAATCCCACGGCACTACCAGCGAAATTCTGGCCGCGTGCCTTGAGCTTCAAGGCCACACTTCAGCTTTGGCACGCCTTTAGCCAGCAATGGCGCTGGCATCTTGGTGGGGCCACATAATCCATCGTGACGGCAATACTTCGTGCAATTTCGACCAGGATCATTACGCATCGACCAGACCGAATAGAGCCTCATGCCATCAAGCGACGACCAACAACGCGCCCACTTAACAGTGCTACGTGATCAAGCCCGAGCCGCTATCCTCGAAGCGCAAAAATCGCTTAAGGTATTGCCATGAGGGGTGCCCACGGTGCCTTATCGATCTCACGCCACCGCGTTGCGCACTTGTTCCAGCGCACTCGGATCTTCAATGGTGGTGAGGTCACCCGGATCACGTGACTCACAAAGCGCTTGAATCGCCCGCCGCAGCAACTTTCCCGACCGGGTTTTCGGCAAGGCCGTCACAAAATGTACGCGTGCTGGGCGACCAATCGCGCCGAGTTCATGGTCCACGGTGGCCATCACTTCTTTCTCGTGTGCAGCGACCAGCGCATCGGTCGACACCAAGGTTGTATCTTTTACCACCGCAAAGGCCACCGGCACCTGCCCCTTGAGTGCATCGGCCACGCCGACTACCGCGACCTCGGCGATGTTCTTATGCGCTTGGATCGCCTCTTCGATTTCGCGCGTGCCGAGGCGGTGCCCGGCGACGTTGATAACATCATCGGTGCGGCCCATGATGTAGTAGTAACCATCCGCATCGCAGGTCGCCCAATCAAACGTGCTGTAGACCTGCTCGTCCTTGAACATTCCGAAATAGGTTTTGACAAATCGCTCATCGTCGCCCCAGATGGTTGACATACAGCCCGGCGGTAGCGGCGGCACGATACACAACACACCTTTTTCATCCGGCCCAACGGCGGCACCTGTTTCGTCGTGTTTGAGCTTGACGTTGTAGCCATACACCGGAAAACTCGGGCTGCCGAGTTTGCGTGGCGTGTCTTCTATGCCGGGTTGCGCAGACAAAATCGGCCAGCCTGTTTCAGTTTGCCAATAGTTGTCGATTACCTTTACACCGACGCCATTTTCAATCCAATCACTTGTCGGCTGATCAAGCGGTTCGCCGGCGAGGTAGAGATAGCGCAGTGTTGATGTATCGTACTTGGTGAGATAACTGGTGTCTTGCTTCTTCAACACGCGTACCGCCGTCGGGGAAGAAAACATCGCGACCACTTTGTACTGCTCAACGAGTTTCCACCAGATTCCTGGATCCGGCCTGGTCGGTAAGCCTTCATACATGATCGTCGTGGAACCGTTAATCAAAGGTCCGTAAACAATATAGGAATGTCCCACCACCCAACCGATGTCTGAGGTGCAAAAGAACGCCTCGCCCGGCTGAGTGGCATAAATATTGGGCATTGATGCGGCGAGTGCGACAGCATACCCGCCCGTGTCACGCTGCACACCTTTCGGCTTCCCAGTCGTGCCGCTGGTATACAAGATATACGACGGGTGGCTGGAATCAACCCATTCGCAAGCAACAATCTCGCCCTGGTGTCGCGGTGCCAGCGCAGCGTAATCCATATCGCGGCCGGGCAGCGTTTGCATCGAAGCATCCAGATGCCGGTTGATGATAACAACGTGTTTCGGCGGATGTTGGGCCAAGCTGATCGCCTCATCCGTGAGCGGCTTTAGCGGAATGATCTTTCCCGCGCGCGAGCCAGCGTCGGCCACGATCATCACCCGTGGTTTTGCGTCGTCTATCCTTGCCGCCAAAGATGCCGCGGCAAATCCGCCAAACACTACCGAATGAATTGCACCAATCCGAACAGTCGCCAGCATGGCAAAAACTGCCTCAGGCACCATCGGCATATAGATCAGCACACGGTCGCCTTTGCCGATACCGAGGGACTTCAACACCGCTGCAAAGCGGTTCACCTCTTGCCATAATTGCCGGTAAGTGAAAGTGCGCGTTTGTTCAGTCTCCGAGGAAATCCAAACAAGGGCTGCCTGATTCGGGCGGGTCGCGAGATGACGGTCGATTGCGTTGTAACAGAGATTGGTTTCGCCTCCGACAAACCATTTTGCAAATGGTGGCTTGCTGAAGTCACAGACCTGCTCGAACGGTCGAACCCAATCAATCCTTGAGGCTTGTTTCGCCCAGAAAGAAGATGCGGCAGAAATCGATGAGCAATGCGTGACTTTGTAGGTGGTCATAGTTGTCTGCTGTCTTGAGATGTTCGATTTGACAAGTCCAAGCAAACTCCAGCCACGCGTTACTTGAACATCACTTCTTCAATAGCGTTCAGCAGCGACTTTGCTCTGGCGGGCTTGGTAAGGTAGCCGTTCGCCCCCATCTTCAACCCCTTCATGATGTCTTCCAAAGACCCGAGACCAGACAACATCAGCACCGGCAGAGTGCGCAAACTACTACTCGAACGTATACGATTGAGAATATCAAAACCATTCGCATCGGGCAGAAGAATATCCAAGATGACAAGATCCGGCTTAGACTTCATAGCCGCTACGATTCCCGCGCGGTTTGCCGCAATAAGAGCCTGGTAGCCTGCCTTCTCCAGAATACGCTTCAACAGCGCCGAAGTGACTTCGTCGTCCTCGATGACCAATATCTTCAGCGGCACGGAAGCAGGCGCGCGGCGCGGCGCATCTGGAAACAGCCGGACAAAAAACCCATTGCGCGCGAGCTTCGATTCGCCAATGACTGCCTCATCATTCAGGGCCACTTCCTGCCGACGCGTTGCCGCCGGTTCAGGCACGGCAGTCGCTGGATTGAGTAGCGAGGTGAAGTCAAGATCGAATTCGTCTGAGCCTGCCATTCCAGATATGCCTGTCCTTAATCTAGCGATGCCACGGATCGGGTTCGACCACTGCTGCGATGTAAGGCGGTAGTGTAGCAAAGCGTGGGGGCCTGCGCGAGTACACCACACCCCGCGGAGCTATTCCCACGTTTGCGGCCAGGTAGCATCAGAGCTTGACCACCACCCGCCCTCGCAGCGTTCCCGCCATGATCTCGGCAGCAGCGGCGAATGTCTGGTCTAGGGAAATCTCTCGGCAGATCGCCTGTAGTTTTGCGCCATCTATTTCTGTCGCCAGCCTACGCCAAGCCGTTTCGCGAAGCGCGAGGGGTGCCATGACGCTGTCTACACCGGCAAGCGTAATCCCGCGCAATATGAACGGTGCGACGCTGGCCGGAAAATCCATCCCTTGGGCGAGGCCACACGCGGCGACGACTCCGCCGTAGCGGGTTTGCGCACAGGCATTTGCGAGCGTGAACGAACCCACCGAATCTACTACACCTGCCCAACGTTCTCTCTGTAGTGGTTTTCCCGGTGCGCAGAGCGTTGCTCGGTCGATGACGTCATTCGCCCCTAACGCCTTGAGATATGACGCTTCGCTCAGTTTTCCGGTCGACGCGACTACGTTAAATCCCAGACTCGATAACAAGCTGATGGCAATGCTTCCAACGCCACCGGATGCGCCAGTCACCAGTATTTCCCCGCTTGCCGGGGAAACCCCATGTTTTTCCAGCGCCATCAAACACAACATGGCAGTGTAGCCAGCAGTGCCGATGGCCATTGATTGTTTGGTGGTGAGTCCCGCAGGTAATGGCACCAACCAGTCGCCCTTGAGTTTGGCAGTCTCAGCAAGACAGCCCCAGTAGGTTTCACCGACAGCAAAGCCGTTCAGGATAAATTTGTCACCCGTCTTCCAGGCAGGATGACTGCTTAGCACGACGGTTCCTGCCCCGTCTATTCCGGGCACCATCGGCCAGCGGCGCACTACCGGTGCGGTGTTGGTCAGGGCAAGCGCATCCTTGTAATTGATTGTTGAGTACTCGATCGCAACTTCAACGTCACCCTCTGCCGGCAAGGATGCATGGTCAATTGCATTCACACTGGCAGAGAAGACCTCATCAATTTTGGTGAGTAAGATTCCGCGAAATGTCGACATAAGTATTACCCTCAGTCAAGGAAGGAGCGTACACCGAGGACACACTTACCATTAGCCTCGGTTAGCGGTTAGTTGGTCTGCAAGACCTTTGGATTATCGGCGGATGCGTGTTTACGCGAGAAATACTCTTTGGATTGCATCTCGCGAAGTCGCGACGCAGTGCGAGCAAATTCTGCCGACACCATCATACTGGCGTCAGTGGCTGTCGTTGCCCCCAACGAAGCATTCGCGCCAGCAACACGATCATCAACCACCAACCATTCGGGTGTGGCGTTGGCCGAACAAATCAACTTGACACGCTGGTCGTAAAACACGTCGACTAGCCAGGTAAACCGCCGTACGACGTCCGCACGGTTCTTGGCATGGAGCTGCGGGATGTTTGAGATAAGTACCGTATGGTATTGGCTGGCGATTTCCAAATAGTCCATCTGGCTACGTGGCTTCACACACAATTCATTGAAGTCAAACCACACGACACCTTTTGCACGCCGGATGAAGCCCATCGGACGATTACCGATTGTCAGGCTGCCGCCCGCGGCAAAGCCGGACTTGGACATCGCCGAAAACGCTCTGCCCAGCGCTTGTTCGGCGGCGGCATCTGGCGGCGTGTGATAGACCGGGATCGACTCGAGGATACGTCGACGATGGTCGCGTTCCCCGCCGATTTCAAGCACTTCTAAATCGCGCTTTAGCAGCTCGATGGCCGGCAGAAAACGGGCACGCTGCAAGCCGCTGGGATAGAGGTCGTCGGGTCTATAGTTTGAGGTCATGACCAATACCACGCCCTTCGCCGTCAACAACTCAAGCAAACGTCCGAGGATCATCGCATCAGCGATATCAGAAACATGGAACTCATCAAAACACAAGAGACGTAACTGTTTGGCGATGGTGTTGGACACTGCATCCAACGGATCTTCTTCACCTGAATGCGCCCGCATTTCGGCGTGGACTTCCCGCATGAATTCATGGAAGTGAACACGCCGCTTGCGTTTGAGTGTGGAGACGTTAAAGAACGCATCCATCATCAATGATTTACCACGCCCGACTCGTCCCCAAATGTACAACCCGCGGGGCGGCTTCTTGCCGCCGCCAAAGTTGGTCACCAGTCGGTTGATTTTGCCTTGACGGTACTGACGGTAGTTTTCAATTTCACCGTGCAACCGGTCGAGGTGATTAAGCACGGCGATCTGCGCAGGATCTGACTCAAAGTCGTGATTCTGCGAAAACTTCCAATACCACTCCAACGGCGAACCCGCCTCGATATCAGCGGCCTCAGCAGTTTCGCCGGAGATGTTGGGTAGGTCTTTAGCGGTCGCTTTCATGGACGAGTTTTGACGCGCGCCGACGCTTGGACCAGCAACAGCAGATGGACTACCATGAAGGCAAACAAAAGCCTAGCATTCGCGGGCGTTTCCAAGCACAAATAGCCGAAGACTGCCGCAAAACCTAGGCTTTTGTGTTTGTGTTTATCTGCGTTCATCTGCGTCTATCTGCGGTTGCATAGCCATTGCCGCTACGCTGTTGGCGCTCGAGTTGCCGTGTCATTACATATTCAACGTACGTTTATCCACCGCCAGAGCCGCTTCGCGCACCGCTTCGGATAGCGTCGGATGGCCGTGAACGATCCTCGCAATATCCTCCGAGGCCGCCTTAAACTCCATCGCGGTGACGAGTTCCTGGATCAACTCCGAGGCATGTGCATGGATGATATGTCCGCCTAGAATTCGATCCGTTCTTGCATCTGCGATGACCTTTACAAACCCGCCGCCTTCCCCTTGACCTAATGCTCGACCGTTTGCCGCAAACGGAAACTGCCCCACTTTGACTTCGACACCCTCGGCCCTCAACTGTTGCTCGGTCTTGCCCACCCAGGCCACCTCCGGCGAAGTGTAGATGATCCAAGGGATGGTGTTGAAGTCGATGTGCGGTTGCTGGCCAGCGATACGCTCGGCAACAGCCACACCTTCATCTTCCGCCTTGTGCGCCAACATCGGCCCGCGCACGACATCGCCAATCGCGTAGACGTTTGGCAAATTGGTTGCACAATGATCATCAACTTCGATCAGGCCGCGATCAGTCATTTTCAAGCCAACGTTGCTTGCACCCAATGCATCGGTATTGGGCTCACGGCCAACCGAGACGATCAATTTGTCGCAGTCGAGCTTCTGCACCAAGCCTTTGTCATCGGTGTAATCGATTGAAACACCGGTCTTTTTCGTTGCGACCTTATCAATCGTTACGCCGAGCTTGATGTTGAGGCCCTGTTCTTTGGTGAAGACCTTCCACGCTTCTTTCTGCACCGATTCGTCGACCGCCGCAAGAAAAGTGGGCATCGCTTCCAACACCGTCACCTCGGCACCAAGACGACGCCAGACACTACCCAGTTCCAATCCAATCACGCCCGCGCCAATAACACCCAATCGTTTCGGCACCGACGTGAAGGCAAGCGCCCCCTCGTTATCACAGATGCTTATGTTATCCACAGCGATGCCAGGCAGGTGACGTGCCTTCGAACCCGTTGCGATGATGACGTGTTTGGCAGTGACCCGTTCCTTCGACTCGCCATTCTTGACTTCGATTGTGTAGTTTTCCCCGCCGCTGACAAATGCGCCAAAACCCTTCAGCCAGGTAATTTTGTTTTTGCGAAACAGGAACTCAATACCCTTCGTCATCTTGCTGACGATCGTATCCTTGCGGCTTTGCATTTTGTTCAGGTCGACTTTCAACCCGGAAATACTGATGCCGTGGTCGCCAAATTTGTGCTCGATCTTTTCAACATTTTCGGAAGATTCCAACAACGCTTTCGAAGGGATACAGCCAATGTTGAGACAGGTGCCCCCAAGCGCCATTTCACCCTTGGGATTTTTCCAGCCCTCAACACAGGCGACACTAAAGCCCAACTGGGCGGCACGAATTGACGCAATGTAGCCGCCAGGCCCGGCACCAATAACAACAACGTCGAATGATTTAGACATGATGATTTCCTATAGAACGAAACGCCGCGACCAAGACCCGTCGCATCAAAGCCAAACTCTCGATACGTGAACGCCAAGGCCAGCAAAAAAACCCGCTACCAGCGGAGAAGTACCGGACAACATAAAGGGCGGTTGCTTCAATAGCTGGGTAAACCAAAGCGTCAGGCAAACTGCCAGCCCCACCCCTACCGGCACTGCAACGACGCTGCCAACATAGTGGCCAAGAAACTTGGCAAAAAACACCGTGAAGAATCCGGTTAACAACGCCCCGACCACAAAAAACGCGAGCGGTGTAACCAGACGTGCGGCGAAGCGGGATGGTCGAGCCTTGGTCATTTCAATAAGCGTTTCGAGCGGTCGCGCTGATCCCTTGTGATTGTCAAAGCCACCAAATTGCTTGCCTAAACATCAAGTAACAACCTCGCCGGATCTTCCAGCGCTTCTTTCATGGCAACCAGAGAAAGTACCGCTTCACGACCATCGATAATACGGTGGTCATAACTCATGGCCAGATAGTTCATCGGTCGGATAACGATCTGGCCGTTCTCCACCACTGGACGTTCTTTGGTCGCATGGACGCCGAGGATCGCCGACTGCGGCGGGTTGATGATCGGTGTGGACAACATTGAGCCAAACACACCACCGTTGGAGATGGAGAAGGTGCCGCCGGTCAAGTCCTCAATGGTCAACTTGCCGTCTTTGGCCTTCTGGCCGAACTCGGCGATCTTCTTCTCGATATCAGCAATCGACATCTGATCCGCGTCTCGCAGAATCGGCACCACCAAACCACGCTCGGTGCCAACAGCAATGCCGATATCGTAATAGCCGTGATAGACGATGTCGTTGCCGTCAACGGAGGCATTGACGACCGGATATTTTTTCAGCGCGTGAACCGCCGCCTTTACGAAAAATGACATGAAGCCCAGCTTCACGCCATGTTGTTTCTCAAATTTATCCTTGTAGGTATTACGTAATGCCATTACCGGCGCCATGTTTACCTCGTTGAAGGTGGTAAGGATGGCGGCGGTAGATTGAGACTGCACCAAACGCTCGGCGATTCGCGCGCGCAGGCGCGACATCGGCACACGCTGCTCGGTGCGCTCCCCCGTCGGCACGACTACTGCCGAGGCCGCCGACTTGGTCGGCGCGACTTCCGCCTGAGCGGCGGACAGCTTGTTCACAACATCTTCCTTGGTGATCCGCCCACCGCGACCAGTGCCCACGACTTCAGTGACGTTGTTTTCGACTGCAATCTTGGCGGCTGCGGGACTCATTGGCACGACGGCGGCGGCGGAGGACGCAGCGGATTTTGCAGGTGCTGCTGGTACAGGCGCAGTAGCAGTAGCCGCTGCCGTGGTATCAATGGTCGCGATCACTTCACCAGAGGTTACCGTGCCACCATCGGCTTTAATGATTTTTACCAACACTCCGTCGGCCGGTGCCGGCAGCTCCATAACCACTTTGTCAGTCTCGATATCAATCAGATTTTCATCTCGCTTGACCGCCTGTCCTTCGCGCTTGTGCCAAGACACAAGTGTGGCCTCTGCAACGGATTCCGATAGCTGGGGGATTTTGACTTCGATCTGCATTATTAGTGTCCTTGTGTCAGTACTGATGCCGCGCCGCCCACGACCGCGCGCACGGTGTCTCGTCTAAATTGATGACTTCTTTGCGGCAGTCTTCGCCACCGGCTCCCAACTCAACGCCGCGTCCACCAGCTCCTTTTGCTGCTCGTTGTGTTTTGCCAGGTAACCCACCGCAGGCGATGCGGATGAAGCCCGCCCGGCGTAGCCAAGGGTCTGGTCGGCACGCATATTGCGTTTCAGGTAATGCTGGATGCGGTGCCAAGCACCTTGATTGGCCGGCTCCTCCTGCGCCCAAACGACCGACTTTGCTGCCGGATAGGCGGCAATTTGCTCTGCAAACTCTTCATGCGGGAACGGATACAGTTGTTCAACACGAACGACCGCAATGTCGTCGATTGCGCGCTTTTCGCGCTCGGCAACTATGTCGTAGTACACCTTGCCAGAGCACACGACTACCCTTTTCACTTTCTTCGCATTCCGCTTGGTGGTCTCGCCAATGACCACTTCAAACTTGCCGTTGGCAAGTTCTTCAAGTGATGAAGTCGCTTCTTTCTTCCTCAATAACGACTTTGGCATCA
This sequence comes from Burkholderiales bacterium, assembly GCA_040379385.1. Classification (GTDB taxonomy): domain Bacteria; phylum Pseudomonadota; class Gammaproteobacteria; order Burkholderiales; family Usitatibacteraceae; genus UKL13-2. The sequence goes on from JBEILF010000059.1 coordinate 10,846, forward strand.
TCACGACCAGCGGCTTGCGCGCCGGTCGCAGCGCCTGTCGGCGAATCATGTGGTAGTGCTGCGCCGCAGTGGAAGGCACCACAACTTGAATATTGTGTTCCGCGCAGAGCTGTAGAAAGCGCTCCAAGCGCGCCGATGAATGCTCTGGACCCTGGCCCTCGTAACCATGCGGCAAGAACAGACTCAGGCCGCACAAGCGCCCCCACTTCGATTCACCCGAAGAGATGAACTGGTCGATCACCACTTGTGCCCCGTTGGCAAAATCACCAAACTGGGCTTCCCAAATCACCAACTCAAACGGTTGCGCAGATGCATAACCATATTCAAAACCCAGCACCGCCTCTTCCGAGAGCAGCGAATCGATCACCAAAAAGCTACCCTGATTTTCGACGATGTTCTGTAATGGAACATATGTCCCCGAATCCCACTTCTCACGATTCTGATCGTGCATCACGGCATGCCGGTGGGCAAACGTGCCACGTCCACAATCTTGCCCGCTGATCCGCACTGGAACACTGTTCGCCACTAGCGTTGCGTAGGCTAGGTTTTCAGCCATACCCCAATCGAGCGGCTGCTCCCCTTTGCCCATCTTGCGTCGCGCCTCAAGCAACTTTTCAACCGAGGTATGGCACTTGAAGTCCGATGGGATCAGCGTAAGACGATCAGCATATGCCTGCAACTTCTGTATCGGCACTTTCGATTCGAAGGAGGCGCGCCAGTCCTGTCCGATGTAAGGTGCCCAATCCACAGCCAGGGGCGGCTTAATACCATACAAGATCCTCGTGTTGGTACTCTTCCCTACGTCAAGGCGCGAGCGAATATTTGTTACCAGGTCGTCACCATAGGTCGGCCCCACCGTACCCTCTGCCGCGAGTTTGTCCGCATACAGCTTGCGCGTACCTGGGTGCTGCGCAATCTTCTTGTACATCAGCGGCTGGGTGACAAACGGCTCGTCTTGTTCATTGTGGCCGAGCTTGCGGAAGCAAACCATATCAATCACAACGTCCTTGTGGAACTTCATACGATATTCCAACGCAATGCGACCGACCATAATGACCGCCTCGGGGTCATCCGCGTTAACATGGAATACCGGCGCTTCGATCATCTTGGCAATATCGGTGCAGTACAAGGACGAGCGAGAATCGCGCGTATCAGAGGTGGTGAAACCAACCTGATTGTTGACGACAATATGCACCGTGCCGCCAGTCTTAAACCCGCGCGTTTGTGATAGCGCCATCGTTTCCATGATGACGCCTTGGCCGGCAAAAGCAGCATCGCCGTGAATCAGCAGCGGCATGACTTCGTCACCGGCCAGGTCGTGGCGACGCTGCTGACGGGCGCGTACCGAACCTTCCACAACCGGATTGACGATCTCCAGATGCGACGGATTGAAGGCTAGCGTAAGGTGAACTGCACCACCCGTAGTTTGAATGTCCGACGAGAAGCCTTGATGGTACTTCACATCTCCAGAACCGATGTTATGCGCGTGTTTGCCCTCAAACTCGGCAAACAAATCAGCGGGCAGCTTGCCTAGTGAATTCACGAGGATATTCAATCGGCCGCGATGCGCCATGCCGAGCACAACCTCTTTGATGCCTTTTGCGCCAGCACTTTGAATGATGTCATCTACCAGTGGAATCAAACTCTCGCCACCCTCAAGTGAAAAACGCTTCTGTCCCACGTATCGCGTGTGCAGATACTTCTCCAGCGTCTCAGCCGCAGTGAGCCGGTCTAGCAGAAACTGCTTCTCATCTTTGGTGAGAGTCGCCTGCGATTGAATAGACTCAAGCTGGCCTTGGATCCAGCGTTTCTGCTCGGTCTGGGAAATGTACATGTACTCGGCGCCAACCGTTCCGCAGTATGTTCGCTTCACTGCGCTGACAATATCCCTCAGCTTTGCACGCTCAGCATTGCCGCCGATAGTTCCCTGCCATGAGCCAAAGCCAAACTCTTGTTCGAGATCGGCGTCGGTCAAACCGTAGTAGCTCAATTCGAGTTCAGGAACCTGCATCCGCTCCATTCGCTTCAGAGGATCGAGCGATGAATTGCGCGCGCCTAACACGCGGTGTGCGCGGATGTACTGCAGGACCTTAAATGACTTCTTACTATCGCCCAAATCTGCCGACCCAGCGGCACCACCGACGTTGACGTAGGCGATGCGCTTGGCACCGCCTTGCGCCGCGAGCTTCTCAAATGCGGCAATCACCGGCGAGTGCGGAACGTCTTTATGCGCCTGTCCGGCGACGTTCGGCAAACTATCAAATTGCTTTCGCCAGTTTTCGGCGACCGACGCAGGATCCGCCAAATACTGTTCGTACAACTCCTCAATGTAGGGGGCATTTGCACCGAAGAACAATGAGGACTGCTGATAGTCTCGCATCATAATGATTACCTCACCTGCGGGTTCTGTGAACTGACGAATCGATTACTTGACGTCGCGGCGCTGCGCACCGACGTACAACTGCCGTGGACGGCCAATCTTGTATTCCGGGTCGGCGATCATTTCATTCAACTGCGCGATCCAGCCAACGGTACGTGCCAGCGCAAAAATAGCCGTAAACAGCGGCACTGGGATGCCGATCGCCTTTTGCACGATGCCTGAATAGAAATCGACGTTCGGATACAACTTGCGGCTGACGAAGTAATCGTCTTCCAACGCAATCTTTTCCAGTGCCATGGCGAGTTTGAAGAGGGGATCATCTTGCAATCCCAATTCATTCAGCACCTCGTAGCAGGTCTCGCGCATCAGCTTCGCACGCGGGTCGTAGTTCTTGTAGACACGATGACCGAAGCCCATCAGGCGCACGTTGGAGTTTTTATCTTTGACTTGCGCGATGAATTCACCGATCTTTTCGATGCCACCGTTACGCTGAATGTCATAAAGCATATTCAGGGCGGCTTCGTTCGCGCCACCATGCGCCGGCCCCCACAGGCAAGCCACACCCGCAGCAATTGCGGCGAACGGATTGGTTCCTGACGATGCGCAAAGTCTCACTGTAGATGTTGAGGCGTTCTGCTCATGGTCCGCATGCAGGATAAAAATGCGATCAAGCGCGCGCACCAGCACTTCGTTGATTTTGTATTCTTCCGCCGGCACGGCAAACATCATGCGCATGAAGTTTGCGGTATAGCCCAAGTCGTTTCGTGGGTAAATCAGCGGCTGACCTACCGTGTACTTGTATGCCATGGCGGTCAGCGTCGGCAGCTTGGCGATCAGACGAATCGCGGAAATCTCGCGCTGCTCTTTATCGTGCAGATTGATCGAGTCCGGGTAGAAGGCTGACATCGCACCGAGCAAACCAGTCATCACAGACATCGGATGCGCGTCGC